>SKJO01000039.1 GCA_007121975.1 Nitriliruptoraceae bacterium
AGGTAGGGCTTCTGATCGCCGATGACCACCGCCTCCTTGATGAACGGCGAGGTCTTGAGCGAGTTCTCGATCTCGGAGGGCGAGATGTTCTTGCCGCCCGCCGTGATGATGATGTCCTTGATGCGGTCGACGATCTTGACGTGCGTGCCGTCCACCCAGACCCCGACGTCACCGGTGTGCAGCCAGCCCTCGCCGTCGATGGTCTCCATGGTCTTGTCGGGCTTGTTCCAGTAGCCGGCGAAGTTGGCCGGGTGCCGGGTGAGGATCTCGCCGGTCTCCTCGTCGATCTTGAGCTCGATGTTGGGATGCGGCTCGCCGACCGTGCCGAGCTTGACCCGTCCGGGGCGGTTGACGGTGGCCACCGCGGCGTTCTCGGTCATGCCGTAGATCTCGTAGATCGGCACGCCGATGCCGAAGAAGAACTTCAGCACCTCCGGGGCGATGGGCGCCGCCCCCGAACTCGCGGCGCGCACCTTGCGCAGCCCGACGCGGTCACGCAGTGCGCGGAACAGGAACGGGTGACCCATCCGGTACAGCAGCCGCGTCTTGAAGGTGTGGTTGCCGCCGTTGGCGACGAGCTCGTCGCCGATGATGGTGGCGATGCGCATCCAGAAGCCGTAGACCAGCTTCTTGAGCCGCGAGGCCGAGTGCATCTTGACGTGGATCCCGGCGTGGATCTTCTCCCAGATCCGCGGAACCGCGAAGAACAGCGTGGGCTGCACTTCCTTGAGGTTGGTCTGGATGGTCTCGATCGACTCGGCGAAGTGCACGGTCACGCCGGCCTCGGCGTTGGTCCAGGTGGTGGCCGCGCGCTCAGCGACGTGGCACAGCGGCAGGTAGGACAGGATCACGTCGTCGGGGCTGGCCGGCGGGTCGTAGAAGCCGCCCTCGGTGATCAGGGTGCGCACCGCGTACTCGACGTTGCCGGTGGTGAGCATCGCGCCCTTGGGGGGGCCGGTGGTTCCCGAGGTGTAGATCAGCGTGATGACGTCGTCGTCCTGCACCTCGGAGGCCAGCCGGTCGAGCAGGTCGGGGTGCGCGGCCCGGTGCTCGAACCCGCGCTCGAGGAAGGTCGGCCAGTCCATCAGCTTGGGGTGGTCGTACTCGCGCACGCCGCGGGGCTCGAGGTAGACGATCCACTCGAGGTCGGGGCACTCGTGCTCCACCTCGAGGGCCTTGTCGACCTGCTCCTGATCCTCGGCGATGAGGACCTTGGCGCCCGAGTCGCGCAGCATGTAGCTGACCTCGGCGGGCGGGTTGGTCGGGTACAGACCCATGGTGATGCCGCGCACCGCCACCGTCCCCAGGTCGGCGTACAACCAGGCCGGACGGTTCTCGGAGTGGATCGCGACCCGGTCGCCGGGCTCGATGCCCAGCGAGACCAGCGCGTGGGCGACGGCTGACACCCGGTCCCAGTACTCGCCCCAGGTGATGTCCTGCCAGATGCCGAAGCGCTTCTCACGCATCGCCACCAGGTTGGGTTCCTCGGCCGCGCGGGCGCGCACCCGCGCCGGCAGGGTGCTGATGGCCTGGCTGCCCGCCGGGCTGGCGGGCCGCTCGAGCACGGTGCTCACGTCGATCTCCTCTCGGTGGGACGGGGCAGGCCCCGTCGACTCACGCGTCGCGTCCGGCTTCGGCCGCCGCCTCTTCCAGGGTCGGTCCCTCGTCGCTCTCGCCGAGGTAGGCCTTGATCACGGCCGGGTCGCTCTGGACCTCGCGGGGCGTGCCGAGCGCCAGCGGCCGGCCGAAGTCGACCGCCAGGATGCGGTCGGCGAGGTCCATGACCAGCCCCATGTCGTGCTCGACCATGATCATGGTCATGTCGAGCTCGGCACGGATGTCGAGGATGAAGCGGGCCATGTCCTCGGTCTCCTCGACGTTCATGCCGGCGACCGGCTCGTCGAGCAGCAGCAGCTTGGGCTCCATCGCCAGCGCCCGTCCGAGCTCGACGCGCTTCTTGACGCCGTAGGGCAGCATCCCGACGGGGAACTTGCGGAAGGCCTCGATCTCGAGGAAGTCGACGATGTCCTCGACGATGCGCCGATTGGCCAGCTCCTCGCGCTTGGCCCGACCTCGGTACAGCAGCGCCGCGGGGGTGCCGTAGCCGATGTGCAGGTGGCGGCCGAGCATGAGGTTGTCGAGCACGGTGAGGTTGTCGAACAGCTCGATGTTCTGGAACATCCGGGCGATGCCGCGCCCGGCGATGTCGTCGGGGCGCAGACCGAGCAGGTCGGTGCCCAGGAAGTGCAGGGTGCCCTTCTGCGGCCGGTAGACCCCCGACAGGCAGTTGAAGATCGAGGTCTTGCCGGCCCCGTTGGGACCGATGATGGCGAATAGTTCACTGCGCTTGACGTCGAAGCTGACCCCGTCGATGGCGCGGGTGCCGCCGAAGCGCAGCTCGAGGTTGTTCACCTCGAGCACGGAGCTCGCACGGTCGCGGTCGATGGTGGTGCCGGTCAGGGCCTCGGAGAGGGGGCGGATCATCGCCACGGGAGCGCTCCTTGGGGCAAGGTCGGATGCAGGCGTCGGATCCGGACGGTCAGGACAGCCACCGCTTGCGCCGCTTGTAGTGCTTGACGTCCCGGAAGGAGGCGGCACCCTCGTCGCGCAGGCCGAGGTAGAACTCGCGCACGTCCTCGTCCTCGCGCAGGATCGCGGAGGGCTTGTCCATCACGACCTTGCCGGTCTCGAGGATGTAGCCGTGCTCGGAGATCGACAGCGCCATGTTCGCGTTCTGTTCGACGAGCAGCACCGAGGTCCCCTGCTCGTTGATCTCGACGATCAGATCGCGGATCTGCTGCACGATCAGCGGCGCGAGGCCGAGGCTGGGCTCGTCGAGCAGCAGCAACTTGGGCTCGGCCATCAGCGCCCGGCCGATGGCCAGCATCTGCTGCTCGCCCCCCGAGAGGTAGCCCGCGAGTTGCTTGCGGCGCTCGGCGAGGATCGGGAACAGGGTGTAGATGCGATCGAGGTTGGCGTCGATCGAGCCGCGATCGGCGGTGTGCGCGCCGATACGCAGGTTCTCGTCGATGGTGAAGTCGATGAAGATGCGCCGGCCCTCCATGACCTGCCCGATGCCGGTCGCGACCGTGGCCGGGGCATCGAGGTGGTGGATGGGCTGGCCGTTGAACTTGATCGAACCCTTGCGCACGCTGCCACGGTGGATGTCGAGCAGCCCCGTGATCGCGCGCAGCACGGTGGTCTTGCCCGCCCCGTTGGCCCCGAGCAGGGCCACGATCGACCCTTCCGGCACCTCGATGCTCACGCCCTTGAGCACGAGGATGACATCCTCGTAGACGACCTCGAGCCCTTCGATGGTCAGCACGACTCGCCTCGCTCTCCCGCCATGTCGAAACGCTCCCACGTCCCGTGGCCTCGGTCTGCTGCTGGTGGCGCCACCGACACCGTCACGGTGGTGCGCTCACCGCCGCGCCGCCCGCCTGCTCCAGGAGCGCGCAGGGCGATCCTAGGTCGCAGCCACCCGGGGGGCAGGCCGACCGAAGTCGGCACGGCATGGTGCGTCGGCACGCGGACCCTAGCCCGGTGAGACGGTTCGCGCCCAAACGTGCCGCCGGTGCCGGTCAGCCTCGACGTGGACCGGTGGGGGGACCGGGCGGCCACGGACCCGGCGAGGACGGCCCGGAGGGGCCGGGTGGCGGCCCGAACGACGGTCCCGGCGGGGGTCCGATCGAGGGTCCGGGCGGTCCGGGGGCCGGCCCTGGTGGTCCGCCCTGCACGGGACGGCCGCTGGGCGGCGGTCCGTACCCGCCCGGCC
>SKJO01000377.1 GCA_007121975.1 Nitriliruptoraceae bacterium
GATCGACCCTCGCCCGGCTCGCCCCCCGGGGAGTCCCCGTGCTGCGCGCGGCCGTGCGCCGCACGCTGACCCGGCTGTTCGGTCCGCCGCCGATCGAGGCCACCGCCGAGCCCGGCGACCCCGGCCTGACCGGACCCCACTCGCCGTCCTGGCGGGTCATCGGCGAGCCGGCCGCGATCGCCGGGGGGCTGCGCGGACTGCTGGTGCAGGTGGCGCACCCGCTGGCGATGGCGGGGGTGGCCGACCACTCCGCGTTCCGTGAGGACCCGCTGGGACGGCTGCAGCGCACCTCGGCCTACGTCACGGTCACGACCTTCGGCTCGACGCGCGAGGCGCTGGTGATCTCCCGGCGCGTGCGCGCGGTGCACCCCCGGGTGGTCGGCACGGCTCCCGACGGGCGCGCGTACCGGGCCGACGACCCCCGGCTGCTGACCTGGGTGGCGGTCGCGCTGACCTCCTCGTTCCTCGCCGCCGACCGGCTGTGGGCGCCGCACCCGGTGGTCGGGGCCGACGCGGACCGCTTCGTGCTCGAGCAGTCGCGCATCGCGGCCCTGCTCGATCCCCGCGTCGATCTCGACGCCCTGCTCGCCGACGACACCGCCCACGCCGAACTGCGCGCCGGTCGGGTGCCCCTGCCGATGCTCGACGACGGCACCCTGCCCCGCACCGTCGCCGAACTCGATGCCGTGCTCGCCACCTACGACGCCGAGCTCGGCGTCAACCACCAGGGCCGCGACGCGCTGCACTTCCTGGCCGCGCCGCCGATCCCCCGCACCGCCCGCGGTGGCTACCGGGTCCTGCTCGACGGCGCGATCGGCTCGCTCACCGGCGTGCAGCGCCGCGCGCTGGAGCTGACCCGCCCGGCCGTGCGCAACCGCCGTGCGGTGGGTCGGACCGGCACCGCGCTGACCCTGATGCGCCTGTCGACGGGGACCTCTCCCACCCTCGCGGCCGCCACCACGCGGGTCGGCGTGCCGCACGAGCGCTACGGTGCCGCCCTCGACGCGACCGGGAGATCGTCGTGCCACGCACCGTGATCCGGACCTGCCCGCTGTGCGAGGCCACCTGCGGGCTGGCCATCGACCTCGACGACAACGATCGGGTGGTGGGCGTGCGGGGCGACGCCGACGACGTGTTCAGCCGCGGCTACCTGTGCCCGAAGGGCGCCACCATCGGGCAGCTCGAGGCCGATCCGGACCGGCTGACCCGCCCGCTGGTGCGCCGGGACGGTCAGCTGCTGCCCGCCAGCTTCGACGAGGCCTACGCCGAGGTGGCGGCGCGCCTGCGCGCGGTCACCGCCGAGCACGGTCCCGACGCGGTCGCGATCTACCTCGGCAACCCCAACGTGCACAACCTCGCCGGGCAGCTCTACGTGCGCCCGCTGGTCAAGGCGCTGCGCACCACCAACGTGTACTCGGCCTCGAGCGTCGATCAGCTGCCCAAGCACGTGAGCAGCGGCTACCTGTTCGGCGACCCGCTGGCGATCCCGGTGCCCGACCTCGACCGCACCGACCTGCTGGTGGTGCTCGGCGCCAACCCGCGGGTCTCCAACGGCTCGCTGATGACCGCCCCGGACCTGCCGGGCCGGCTCACCGCGCTGCAACGACGGGGCGGGCGGTTGGTCGTCGTGGACCCCAAGCGCACCCGCACCGCCGAGCGCGCCGACCGGCACCTGGCGATCCGCCCCGGGGCCGACGCCCTGCTGCTGATGGCCATCGTGGCCACGCTGGTCGCCGAGGACCTCGTCGACCTCGGTGACCACCTGCGCGGGCACGTCGAGGGCCTCGAGCAGGTCGCGGCGCTGGCCGCGCCCTTCACCCCGGAGCGGGTCGCCGAGGCGTGCGGCCTGCCGGCGACGGCGATCCGCGAGCTGGCCCACGAGCTCGCCGCCGCCGAGCGCGCGGTGGTCTACGGCCGGCTGGGCACCACCGCGGCGTCCTTCGGCACGACCACCTCGTGGCTGGTGGACGTGGTCAACGTGCTGACCGGCAACCTCGACCGGCCCGGTGGGGCGATGTTCCCCCGGCCCGCCCACCACCGCGGCAGCCGGCGCCGCGCGTTCCGGCACGCGCGGCGGCACAGCCGCGTGCGGGGGCTGCCCGAGGCCATCGGCGAGCTGCCCGTGGCCACGCTGGCCGACGAGA
The DNA here is from genome assembly GCA_007121975.1 of Nitriliruptoraceae bacterium. GTDB lineage: Bacteria > Actinomycetota > Nitriliruptoria > Nitriliruptorales > Nitriliruptoraceae > SKJO01. The sequence continues at coordinate 2,145 of SKJO01000377.1, forward strand.
TCGAGACCCCCGGTCCCGGCCAGGTCCGTGCGCTGATCACGGTCGCGGGCAACCCGGTGATCTCCACCCCGGACGCCGCCCGACTGGACGCCGCGATCGCCTCGCTCGACCTGGTGGTGGCCGTCGATCCCTACCTCACCGCCACCTCGCGCCACGCCGACGTGATCCTGCCACCCCCTGGCATCCTGCAACGCTCCCACTACGACCTGGCCTTCAGTGCGCTGGCGGTGCGCAACGTCGCCAACTACTCACCGGCGGCCGTGGCGCTGGACCCCGACCAGCCCGACGAGTGGGAGATCCTGCTGGCCCTGGCCGCGATCGCGCTCGGCCAGGACCCGCCCGTGGACGTCGACCTCGCGGATGCGTTCGTCGCCCGGCAGGCGATCGAGGCGGTGGTGGCCGACCCCGGGGCGCGCCTGGCCACCCGCGACCCCGACGCGCTCATGGCCACGCTCGCCGGGCGGCGGGGTCCCGAGCGCCTGCTCGACCTGCTGGTGCGCGCCGGCCCGTACGGTGACGGCTTCGGAACCCACCCCGACGGGCTGAGCCTCGAGGCGCTGCTGGCCGCGCCGCACGGCATCGACCTCGGGCCGCTCACCCCACGCATCCCCGAGGTGCTGACGACCACCTCGGGCCGCATCGAGCTCGCACCCGAGCCGATCGTCGCCGACGTGCCGCGGCTGGCCGCGGCGATGGACGCCGCCGTGCCGAACGGCGAGCACGACGGCGAGCAGCTGCTGCTGATCGGACGGCGCCATCTGCGCACCAACAACTCGTGGTCACACAACGTGCCGGGGCTGGCCAAGGGCCAGCAGCTGTGCACGCTCGAGATCCATCCCGACGACGCCGCCGCCCGCGGGCTCGACGACGGCACGCTGGCCGCGGTCAGCTCCGAGGCCGGCGAGCTCGAGGTCAGCATCACCGTGACCGACGCGCTGCGCCCGGGGGTGGTGAGCCTGCCGCACGGCTTCGGCCACGACCTCGACGGCGTCGAGCAGCAGGTCGCACGCGCGAACCCCGGGGTCAACAGCAACCGGCTCACCCCACGGCAGGGGGTCGACCCGGTGTCGGGCACCGCGGTGCTCAACGGCGTGAGCGTGCGCGTGCGCGCGGTGTGACGCCGGGCCAGGGTCCAAGTACCCGCAAGCGCGCGCCCGATCGACCCACGAGGCCCGTCCAAACGGACGGTGCCGCCGCGCGCGCTGGGTGACAAGGCTGGAAGCACGGTCAGGCGGGAGCCGGGCGTCGGGCTGCACGGTGCCGCTCCTCGTGGCCGACTGCGACCCAGGAGCGCCCATGCCCGCGACCCCCGCCCCGTCCTCCCGGCCGATCGACGAACTGCCCGCTGCGCTCCCGATCGAGCCCTGGCTCGCGCCGGACGGTGGGGAGGATCCGCCGCCGCTGGCGGTGTTCCTCGACTACGACGGCACGCTGACCCCGATCGTCGACGATCCCGACGCCGCCCTGCTGCCCGAGGCGACCCGCCGGGCCCTGGCCGAGCTGGCCACGCGCACCACGGTCGCCATCGTCAGCGGCCGCGACCTCGATGATGTCCGCGCCAAGGTCGCGGTCGACGGGCTGGCCTACGCCGGCTCCCACGGCTTCGACATCCTGCACCCCGACGGCACCCGCCATCAGCTGGCCACCGAGCTGACCCCGGCGCTGGACGCCGCCCAGGCCGTGCTCGACGAGCGTCTGGCCGACGTCGCCGGCGCGCGGGTCGAACGCAAGCGCTTCGCGATCGCGGTCCACGACCGGCAGGTCGACGACGCCGACGACCGCGCACGCATCGCCGAGATCTGCGCCGAGGTGGCGGGTGAGCACCCCCAGCTGCGGCCCACCGGCGGCAAGCGCATCCACGAGCTGCGCCCGGACATCGACTGGGACAAGGGCCGCGCGATCGATGCGCTGCTCGACGAGCTCGACCTCGGCGACCACCGGCCGGTCTACCTCGGCGACGACCTCACCGACGAGGACGGGTTCCGGGCGGTGCTGGCCGCAGGCGGCCTTGCGGTGGTGGTGCGCGGCGAGGAGCGCGACCGCCCGACGATCGCCCAGGCCGTCCTCGACGACCCCGACCAGGCCCGTGAGCTGCTCGAGCAGCTCGCGGCCGCGCTGCCGGGCACCGACACGACCGGCGCCTGACCCGCGCCGCACCGAGGAGGCCCACGCCATGAGCGAGTGGATGCTGACCTACGACGGCTACGACCCGGACGAGGAGGGGTTGCGCGAAGCGCTGTGCGTGCTCGGCAACGGGGTGCTGGCCACCCGCGGCGCGGCCCCGGAGTCCGAGGCCGACGGGATCCACTACCCCGCCACCTACCTCGCCGGGGTCTTCAACCGCCTCGAGGACGAGGTCGACGGGGTGGCGGTAACCAACGAGTCGATCGTGAACCTGCCCAACTGGCTCGTGCTGCGCTTCCGCACCGACGGCGGCCCCTGGTTCAGCATGGCCGACGGCGGCTGGACGCTGCACACCCAGCGCCTGACCCTCGACCTGCGCCGCGGCATCCTCACCCGCCACCTCGACACCAGCGACCCGGAGGGCCGGCGGCTGGCGATCACCCAGCGCCGCTTCGTGCACCTGGGCGACCCGCAGATCGCCGGGCTCGAGACCACCTTCGTGGCCACGGGGTGGAGCGGCGCACTGCAGGTGCGCGCCGCCATCGACGCCAACGTGCGCAACACCGGGGTGGAGCGCTACCGGGACCTGTCCGACCACCACCACGACGTCGTCGAACAGGCCATCGTCGACGAGCAGACCGTCACGGTCACCGTCGAGACCAACCAGACCCACCTGCGCATCGCCGAGGCGGCGCGGGTGCGGGTACACCACAACGGCGCCCGGTCCGCCGACGACGTCACGCGCACCCCGCTGGACGAGCCGGGATTCGTCGGCGTCGACCTCGACCTCGAGCTCGCCAGCGGCGTGCCCACCACCGTGGAGAAGCTGGTCACGGTGGTCTCCAGCCACGACCCGGCCATCGCCGAGCCCGCCGAGCACGCGGTGCGAAAGATCCTCCGGCTCCCCGACTTCGACACCCTGCTCGCCCGGCACGTGTCGCGCTGGGACCAGCTGTGGGACCGCTTCGAGCTGCGCTTCGGCGAGCAGGAGGACATCGAGCGCATCCTCAACCTGCACACCTTCCACGCCCTGCAGACGGTCTCGCCCAACACCATCGATCGGGACGTGGGCGTACCGGCCCGCGGGCTGCACGGGGAGGCGTACCGGGGCCACATCTTCTGGGACGAGGTGTTCATCTTCCCCTACCTCAACCTGCGGATGCCGGTGCTGACCCGCTCGCTGCTGATGTACCGCTACCGGCGGCTGGACGAGGCCCGGCAGCGGGCCCGGGCAGCCGGGCACGCCGGGGCGATCTACCCCTGGCAGAGCGGCTCCGACGGGCGCGAGGAGTCGCAGGAGATGCACCTCAACCCGCAGTCGGGGACCTGGAAGCCCGACAACTCCCAGCTGCAGCGTCACATCAACATCGCGATCGCCTACAACGTGTGGCAGTACGTGGAGACCACCGGCGACCTCGAGTTCCTGCGCTACTACGGCGCGGAGATGATGGTCGAGATCGCGCGGTTCTTCTCCAGCCTCGCGACCTACGACCGGGCCGCCGACCGCTACCACATCAACGGAGTGATGGGGCCCGACGAGTACCACGACGGCTACGTCGACCGCGACAAGCCCGGCCTCGACGACAACGCCTATACCAACATCATGGTGGTGTGGACGCTGTCGCGCATCTTCGAGCTGCTCGATCTGCTGCCCGAGCACCTGCGCCACGACCTGTGGGAGGCGCTCGACCTGTCCCGCTCCGAGCTCGACCGCTGGGAGGACCTCACCCGGCGCATGAAGGTGCCGTTCCACGGCGAGGGGATCATCAGCCAGTTCGCCGGCTACGAGAAGCTCGAGCGCTTCGACTGGGAGGGCTACCGCGAGCGCTACGGCGACATCCAGCGCCTCGACCGCATCCTGCACGCCGAGGGCGACACGCCCAACCGCTACCAACTGGCCAAGCAGGCCGACGTGCTGATGCTGTTCTACCTGCTGTCGGCCGACGAGCTGCAGCGCATCCTGCGCCGGCTCGGCTACGACTGGACCTCCGAGCGCATCCCGGACACCATCGACTACTACCGGCGGCGGACCTCGCACGGCTCCACGCTGAGCGGGGTCGTGCACGCCTGGCTGCTGGCCCGCTCCGATCGCACGCGCTCCTGGCAGCTGTTCCACCATGCCCTGCGCAGCGACGTGGCCGACATCCAGGGCGGCACCACCCCCGAGGGCATCCACCTCGGCGCCATGACCGGCACCCTCGACCTCGTCCAGCGCGGCTACACCGGGCTGGTCGTGGAGCAGAACCAGCTGGTGTTCGAGCCGGCGCTGCCCGAGGAGGTCGACCGGCTCCGGCTGCGCCTGTTCTACCGCGGCCACCACCTCGGGGTCCTGCTCGACCACGAGCGGCTGCGCATCAGCGCCCCCGCCTCGGACCTTGCCTCCGTGACGATCAACTGTGCCGGCCAGTGCGAGGAGCTCGCCGCCGGCAATACCGTCGAGTTCGTGCTGACCGGCGCCGGGGAAGGTGCGGGCTAGCGACCCGACCCGACCGTGCGGACACCGGTCAGACCCCTTGCGCCGTGACGCGGGGTCGACCAAGGTAGAGACACTCAACGCGAGGAGTGCACCACATGGCAGAGAGCGTCTACAAGGTCATCGAGCTGGTCGGCACCAGCACTGAGTCGTGGGAGAAGGCGGCGGCGGCTGCGGTCGCCCGGGCCAACGAGTCGCTGCGCGACCTGCGCATCGCCGAGGTCAGCGAGATGGACATGGTCATCGAGAACGGCGCGGTGACCGCCTACCGGGCCAAGGTCAAGGTCTCCTTCAAGTACGCGGGTGCCGAGTAGTCTCCGCGCGGTACCAGCACGGCACCGGGTCAGCCCGGTGCCGTGGTTCGTCGCGACCCGGAGCAGCCCCGTGGCCAAGCCCCGCCTCAACCCGCTGGTCTGGCAGCCGCCCAAGGCGCCGGCCCTGACCGGCAGCTACGCCCGCAACGACGCGCTGGCCGCTCCCGAGCTGCTGCCGATCCCGGGCACCGGCCCCGAGGACGTCGCGGTGCTCGACGACGGCGAGCTGGTCACCGGCCTGGACGACGGGCGGGTGTGCCGGGTCAGCCGCGACGGCCGGCGCACCGAGGTCATCGCCGACACCGGCGGCCGGCCGCTGGGCATCGAGGTCCGCGACGACGGACGGCTGATCGTGTGCGACGCCGAGCGCGGCCTGCTGCTCGTCGACCCGGGGTCGGGCGCGGTGCAGGTGCTGGTCGACACCGTCGAAGGCCAGCGCCTGCGGTTCACCAACAACGCCGCCATCCACCCCGACGGCTCGGTGCTGTTCACCGACTCCTCGCGCCGGTTCGGCATCGAGCACTTCAAGGCCGACCTGCTCGAGCACTCGGCCACCGGTCGGCTGCTGCGCTGGACCGACGGCGGGGACGTCGAGGTGGTCCGCGACGGCCTGGCCTTCGCCAACGGGGTGGCCCTCACCCATGGCGGCGACGCGGTGCTGGTGGCCGAGACCGCCGCCTACCGCATCAGCCGGGTGTGGATCGGCTCCGCGCGTGCCGGCGAGCACGAGGTGCTCATCGACAACCTGCCCGGCTTCCCCGACAACCTGTCGACCGCGGCCGACGGCACCGTGTGGCTCGCGCTGCCCTCGACCCGCGACCGCAGCCTGGATGCGCTCCTGCCCCGCCCGCCGGCGCTGCGCAAGCTCGTGTGGCGGCTGCCCGAGGCCGTGCAGCCCGACGCCGCCCGTGTGGCCTTCGTGCTCGGCTTCGACGCCGACGGGCAGGTGGTGCACAACCTGCAGGGCCCGGGGGACGTCTACCACTACATCACCGGGCTGCGGGAGCACGACGGCACCCTGTTCCTCGGCTCCCTGGTCGAGGGCGCGCTCGCGCGCCTCGACGTGCCGACGAACTAGGGTTGGGGGTCCGACGCGACGGGAGCGGGCCCACCATGCGCAGCTCGACGTTCACCCTCGACACCGTCGACGGCACCGCGGTGCACGTCTACCGCTGGCTGCCCGACGACCCCGAACCGGTCCGCGGCGTCGTGCAGGTCGCCCACGGGCTCGCGGAGCACGCCGGACGCTACGCGCACGTCGCCGAAGCCTTCACCGCTGCCGGGTACGCGGTCTACGGCAACGATCACCGCGGGCACGGACGCACGGCCCGGGGGGAGGACGACCTGGGCTTCTTCGCGCCGCGCCGGGGCTGGGTGCTGGTGCTCGACGACCTCTACCGGCTGAACCAGCACGTGCGCGATGCCCACCGGGGCGCGCCGGTGCTGCTGCTCGGGCACTCGATGGGCTCGTTCCTGACCCAGCAGTTCTTGTTCACCTTCCCCGGCGCCATCGCCGGCGCGATCCTGTCGGGGTCCAACGGTCCGGTCGGACCGATCGGCGAGCTCGGCGCGGTGGCCGCCCGCGCCGAGCGTCGGCGGCTCGGACCCCACGGTCGCAGCCCACTGCTGGCCGCGCTGTCCTTCGGCGCCTACAACAAGCCCTTCGAACCGGCCCGCACCGAGTTCGACTGGCTGTCCAGCGACCCCGACGCGGTCGATGCCTACCTCGCCGATCCAGCCTGCGGCTTCGAGGCCACCACCCAGCTGTGGATCGACCTGCTCGCCGGGCTGCGCGTCATCGCCCAGCCCGAACGGCTGCAGACCGTGCCCGAGGAGCTGCCCATCCACGTGGTGTCGGGCGAGCAGGACCCGGTCGGTGAGAACACCCGCGGGGTCCAGCGCCTGCTCGACCACTACGACGACGCGGGGCTGACCAAGGTCACCCACCGCTTCTACCCCGGCCGCCACGAGCTGGTCAACGAGGTCAACCGCCGCGAGGTCATCGACGACCTGATCGCCTGGGCCGACGGGGTGGTGGAGGGACGCCGGCTGGGCTGATCAGCCCGAGGGCTGGGGCTCGAGCTCCCGATGGTCGTCGGGGGCATCGACCACGACCCGGTTCTTGCCCGCCGCCTTGGCCGCGTACATCGCGTCGTCGACACGCCGGTAGGCGTCGACGAGGGGCTCGTCCTCGACCAGATCGAACTCGACCGCTCCGACGCTCACGGTGACGCTCAGCGTCGTGTCCTCGACGGCGAAGGTGCGGGCGGCGAACTCGGCGCGCAGCGCCTCGGCGAGGTGCGCGGCACCGTCGATGTCGGTGCGGGGCAGCAGGATCAGGAACTCCTCGCCACCCCACCGGGCCACCGTGTCGCTGCTGCGCATCCGGTCAGCGAGCAGGGCGCTGACCTGGCGCAGCAACTCGTCGCCGGCGGGGTGCCCGAGGCCGTCGTTGACCTGCTTGAAGTCGTCGACATCGAGCAGCAGCAGCGAGGAGCGGTGCCCGACCCGGCGCATCTGCTCGACCTCGTTGGCCGCCATCATCTCCAGCGAGCGACGGTTGGCCAGTCCCGTCAGCGGGTCGAAGGCCGCGAGCTGGGCCAGCTCCCGGTTGGTCGCCTCGAGCAGCTCCTGCTGCCGGTGGATGAAGTGGCGCTGCCGCAGGTTGCGCACCTCGGCCTGCCACATGATGACCGACAGGCTGAACCCGATCGCTGCCGCCGTCAGCCCGTTGATGCGGTTGGAGGTCAGCACGGTCGGGTCGGTCTGGGTCATCCCGATGCTGACGCTGAACACCACGGCCCCGAGCGCATAGGTCGGCAGGGAGCGCTGCGGGGGCAGCAGCACGATCAGCCCACCGAGCGTGCAGGTGACCAGGAACGGGACCACGCTCGGCGTCACCAGCTGGTCCACGGCCGCGATCGCCGCTCCGGCCACCAGCAGCACGACCAGCACCAGGCTGGGCACCACCGCCATCGCTCGCGTGAGCTGGGCACGATGGCGTACCCGCAGCAGGTAGCTGATCAGGGCCAGCTCCAGCACCAGCAGCACGGCGTGGGAGACGATGATGCCCAGCCGCCAGCGTGCCTGCTCGGGCGTGTCGTAGGAGCGGGCGAGGAAGGTCAGGATCTGCACGAGGTGGAGCGGAACGGCGATCGCGGCGACCAGCAGGAACCGACGCAGGGTGGTGCGCAGCAGCTCGTCGGCGATCGCCGCGTCAGGGCGGAGCACCGGCCCGAGCCCCCGGACGAGCTCGACGATGCGGGCACGCAGTCGCAGGCTCACCCGCCGCCTCCCTCCACCTCGTGCCGTCCGATCGGTCGCGCGAGGAGCACCCCGCTGTCAGGAGTCTGCCACCCCACCGTCCCGCAATCCACCTTGGCGGGCCGGTGCGCAGCCGGCCACGACCGGTAAGGTGATCGCGAGCTTCCCCGTGCCGAGGCCAGCCCATGCCACCTGTGGCCACCGATCTGCTCCGCGAGGCCTACCTCGCCACCGTGCTGCACCTGCAGCTACCCGACGCTCGCCGGGTCGAGGTCGCCCCCCTTCAGCGGGGTGCCTGCCACGGCGAGTTCCCCGCCGGCATCGAGCGGTTGTACGTGATCACGGCCGCCAATCCCCGCAGCCAGCCACTCCTCGGCCCGGAGAACGCCTCGCGCAACGACCTGCTCCGCCGTGAGCTGCTCACGCTGGTCGGCGATCCGTCCCGCATCCTGCCCGCGCGGGGCTGCTCCCCCGACGGACGCTGGTGCGAGGAGAGCTTCGCGGTCGTCGACCCCGACCGCGAAGCCCTGCTCGACCTCGCGACCCGCCACGGGCAGCTGGCCGTCTACGAGTGGACCGCCACGCACCGCGCGGTGGTGTGGACCGCGCCGGAGCGGGCGGACGACCTGCAGGGCTGGGTGGTCAGCACCGACGGATGAGCCCCCGGTGCCGTCGACCGGGCCGGCCCGCCGGTCGCACGACCAGCGGGCCGCCGGCGGTCAGGACGCGAAGTCGAACACCAACCGTCCCGACACCTCGCCGGCCTCGACGGACTCGAAGTCCTCGTTGACCGTGTCCAGGGCGCGGGTCGCGTACTCCACCGTGGTCTTGCCCTGCGCGTGCAGGTCGAAGACCTCCGTGAGGTCGTTGCGGGTTCCCACGATCGACCCGCGCACGGTGATGCCCTTGAGCACCGTCTCGAAGATCGGCAACGTCATGTGGTTGTCGGCCGGCAGCGCAACCATCGCCAGGGTGCCGCCGCGCTTGAGTGACTCGAACGCCTGCTCGAAGGCCCGTGGTGACACCGCGAGGCAGATCGCCTGATCGGCGCCGCCCAGGTCCTGGATCACCTCGACCGGGTCCTGCTCCCGGGCGTTGACCGTGTACGCCGCCCCGAGCCGCCGCGCGAGGTCGAGCTTGTCCTCCGCCAGGTCCACGGCCACCACGGTCCCACCCGCGATCTGCGCGTACTGCATCGCAAGGTGGCCAAGACCGCCGATCCCGAACACGGCAACCAGGTGCGAGGGTCCGGTGCCGATGACCTTGACCGCCTTGTAGGTGGTCACGCCGGCGCAGGTCAACGGTGCGGCCTCCAGCGGGTTGACCCCGTCGGGCACGACGCCGACGTAGCGGCTGTCGGCCAGAGCATGCTCGGCGTACGCGCCGTCCACGGAGTACCCGGAGTTCTCCTGCGACTCGCACAGCGTCTCCCACCCCGCGACGCAGTGCTCGCAGCTCCCGCAGGCGGAAGCGAGCCACGGGATCGCCACCCGGTCGCCCTCCGACACGCGGGTGACGTCCGAGCCGACGGCCTCGACGATGCCGACGCCTTCGTGCCCGGGGACGAACGGCGGGTCGGGCTTCACCGGCCAGTCGCCACGCCAGGCGTGGATGTCGGTGTGGCACAACCCGGAGGCCTCCATCCGTACCAGGACCTCGTGTGGGCCCGGGGACGGCATTGCACGATCCTCGAGCTCGAGAGGCTCGCCAAATGCCCGAACGACTGCTGCTCTCATCATCACGCTCCCATAGTCGGCGTTGCACCGATCGACGTGTCCGTCGCTCCCATCGGTACGAAGACCATACGTCGACGTCGATCCGCGCGGCGGGGTTTTCGTGCTGGCGCCGCGAGGAGCGTGCATCCGGCGCCCGCGGGCACTCGGCCGGGGCGATCGGTGAGGTCGATGGAGCATCGGTGCTAGCCGGCGTCGTACCACCAGTCGAGCAGGACGTCCGAGAGTTCCGGGGGCAGGTCGGAGGCGAGGGAGTTGGTGAGCACCGCCACGCTCAGCTCCTCGTCGGGCAGGTAGAGCAGGACGGCCTGGAACCCACTGCTGGCGCCGTCGTGGCCGACCGTGACGCCGAACTCGCCGTCGGGGTCGACGTCGATGCCCAGCCCGTAGGTCGAGCCCGACCCGTCGGACACGCCGTCGAGCATGGCCGCCAACGTGTCCTCACCGAGCAGCTCGCCGTCCAGCAGGGCCGGCAGGAAGCGCACCAGGCTCTCGACCCGACACACGACCCCACCGTCGCCGAGCCCCACGCCGTCGTTGATCTCGGTGACGTCCACGAGGTCGCCGGACGCATCGAGGTCGTGGCCACGGACCATGTCCACCGCGAAGGTCTCCGCAGTCTCCAGCGAGCACCCGGTCATGCCGGCCGGGTCGAACACCGCCTCGTCGAGCACCTGCGCGAGCGGCTGACCGCTGAGCTCCTCGATGAGCAACTGCGCGAGGACGTAGTTGCTGTTGCTGTAGTGAAACCCGCTGCCGGGCGCGTGGTCGGAGGGCAGCCCCTCGGCGAAGGAGAGCACCTCGGCCGGCGTGAAGAAGGCGGTCGGGTCCTGCTCGACCGTGGCCCAGAAGGCGTCGGTGTCGAGGTAGTCGGGGATGCCGCTGGTCATCTGCAGCAGCTGGCGCACCGTGACTCGCTCGGCGTTGGCCAGGCCGGCCACGACCTCGGCGGGAAGGTGGTCGGCGATGAGGTCCTCGAGGCCGAGCTCGCCCGCGTCGACGTAGGTCAGCAGGGCGACGGCCACCATCGGTTTGGAGGTGCTGGCGATGCGGAATCGGTCCTCGCCACGCAGGGCACGGCCGGAGTCGAGGTCGGCGACGCCCGTCGCGACGAGCTCGGCCTCGTGGCGGTCCCCGACGAAGGCCACCATGCCCGGATGGTCCTCGGGGCGGTGGTCCTCGAGCAGCGCCGTGAGCTCGGTCCCGTCCTCGGGCTCGGGCTCCGCGCACGCCACGACAACGAGCACCACGGCGAGGAGTGCCGCGATCGGCGGCGGACACGCGCGGATGGTCGGCA
>SKJO01000175.1 GCA_007121975.1 Nitriliruptoraceae bacterium
AGCGGGCCGGCGCAGCGCATGCGCCGCGAGCGGCAGCGCGGCGGCCAGCTGCTCGAGTCTCCCGTCGACCGGCGCCGCCATCCGCCAGGAGGCGATCGCGGTGCCGGGCACCTCCGCAGGTCGCAGCGTGGGCAGCAGGCGACCCGCGGCGACGAGCTCCAGCGCCAGCTTGGACGCCACGCTCCAGGCCAGGACGGACGCCGAGGGCCGCGACCAGGCCGGCAGATCGGAACCGGGCGGCAGGGTCGCCAGCCGGCGGATCGTGGTCAGGACCGGCAACCCACGGGCCGGACGATCGGCCGGCGCGAGCCCCTCGGCGGCGAACGAAACGCTCGCGAGCTGCAGCCCTTCACCGCCCGGGAGCCCGAGCCGTCGCGCGTCGTGATCGAGGTCCGCGTCGTCGGGCCGCCACAGCGCGAACCGGCCACCCGCCGGCACCAGAGCGCCGGGGACGAAGGTCAGTTGTGGCCGATCGGACACGGCGGGCCTGACTGGTCATGGGGATCGCCCAGCGTACTCGTTCGCGCCCACGGGGCCGGTCGGTCGGGTCGTTCGACGACATCCGCGCCGCGCATCGGACCGAACCCTGAGCAGGTCCGCACCAACCGCGGCCCGCCCGTCACTCCTCCCCCGTACGCTGGGGGGACTCCCATCCCCGGAGGAACTCGTGACCCGTCCAGCTTCCACGATGGCACCCACCGCCCTCGACACGACCCTGGCCTGGCTGCGTCAGGAGTTCCCGGCCTGGCACTTCAGCGTCGACGAGACCGCGACCTGGCACGGGACCCTGCACCCCTTGTGGATCGCGCGCCGCACCGGCCACCACCCACAGTCCGAGCTCACGGCCGCCAAGCTGCACACCCGGCTCAGCGACTACGAGACGCGTCAGCAGCGCCGCCGCGCCGCCGCCAACTGATCGGAGAGGCGACGTGAGCCGCGTGCACCGGCCTCGGGTCCGGTGACCGCGCTGGACGGCGCCCTCGCGGCGCTCGTACTCCTGGCACTGATCGCCGGCTTCCGGGTCGGCCTGATCGCGCGCATCGCCGGCTGGGCCGGACTGACCGCAGGCGCCCTGGCGACCTGGTGGGCGGCACCTCGGCTGCTGGGCGTGCTGCCCACCACCGAACCCCACGGGCGGTTCCTCGCCGTCCTCGGCCTCGGGCTGCTCCTGCTCACGCTGTTCTCCGCGGCATTCGGCCGGATCGGGGGGCGGTTGACGCGCTGGCTGCGGCGTTGGGTCGTGCTCGACGTGGTCGACCGCCTGGCCGGCGCGGTGACCGGGGTGCTGGTCCTGGCGCTGCTGGTGTGGATCCTGGCACCGGTCGCCGCCTTCGTCCCCGGCGGGCTCGCCCGTCAGGTGCGATCATCGGCCGCCATCGCCGCCGTGGTCGAGTACGCGCCACCACCCCCGGACGCGGTGGGCCTGCTCCGTCGTGCGGTCGACCTCAGTGGCTTCCCCCTGGTCCTCGACGTCCTCGAGGCCGCGCCCTCGGTCGGGTCACCCCCGACGGATCTCGACCTTGCCGCGCCCAGCACGCAACGGGCTGCCGCCTCGGTGGTCCGCGTGGTCTCGCAGGGCTGTGACCGGCGCAGCAGCGGCACGGGATTCGTGCTCCATGGCGACCTCGTGGTCACCAACGCCCACGTCGTCGCCGGCGCCGAGGCGATCCTCGTGCATCCACCCAACGGTGCGGCTCTGGACGCCGAGGTGGTGGCGTTCGACGCCGAGCGCGACCTGGCGCTGCTCGCGGTCGAGGACCTCGCACTGCCTGCCCTGACACGAGCTGCCGCCAGCCTCCCGTCACCGGCCGTCGTGATCGGGCACCCCGGCGGCCAGCAGACCCAGCGCGTCGCGCCGGTCCGCATCGACCGGAGCCGCGAGGCGATCGGTCGCGACGTGTTCGACGATCGACCGGCCGCCCGGCGGATCCTCGTGCTCGCCGCCGACCTCGAGCGCGGAGACTCCGGAGCGCCGGTGATCGACGCCGACGGTCGGGTCGTCGGGGTGGTGTTCGCGGTCAGCCCCGACCGACCGACCACCGCCTTCGCGCTCGACGACACCGAACTCGAGGCGTTCCTGGCGGAGCCGCTGCGTCGCACGGACGCCCACCGCTGCCTGATCTGACCACGCGTCGGGCCACACCGGTCGGGGTCCGCGCCGTGCGCGAGTGGCCCTGCGGCCCGGGGCATCGGTGGCCGGCGACGGCTGCCGGGCCCCGTCAGGTTCGGCAGCCGGACCGCCGGGACGGGCGGCGTTGAACCGCCGGGATGGGCGGTGTTGGACCGCGAAGCCGGCCGATGCGTGCAAGCCGACCGGGGTGGCTCGCGCGGGCTGCCCGCTGCGCCCACCGAACGCTCGGAAGCGCTTCCGCCGACGTGACTACGTGCGCCAAGCGCCACCACCGGTGCACCTGCCGATCGCAGCCGGGCGACGGAGGCGCTCCGCACGGATGCGGCGTACCCAACCGGTCGCAGATGTCCTGCTGGGTACGCCACGTGGTCCAGCGTGGAGGATGCGGCGTACCCAACCGGACGGCCATGACCGGTTGCGTACGCCACGTCCCGGCAAGCACCTCGGCCACCACCCATTCCCAGCGGCGACATCGCTCTCGCCCCGCGGCTCCGGTCGGGGCAGCACCGACCGGCTCCCCGGTCACACCCCCTCCGTAGGGTCGGCGTGTACCGGCGCACCCAGCCGGTGCGTCAGACGCCACCCGACCGAGAGGCACCGACCATGGATCTGCTCATCGCGCTGGGCGTGTGGGCGACGATCGTGCTCAGCGCGACCTGGCTGTTCGAGCGTCACCCCGCTCCCTCGTCGTCACGTGCCGCCCGGCGGCCCGGGGCGTCACGGGTGGCCGAGCCGTGCCGTCAGCGCGCGACGCGGTGATCAGACCCCCGCGGCCAGTCGGGCGATGAGCACGGCATGCGTGCCGGCAGCGGCGAGCACGAACAGGTGCCACAGCTCGTGGTACCCGAACCAGCTTGGCCAGGGATCCGGGCGCCGGAGGGCCACGATGACCGCGCCCACGGTGTACAGCGCACCACCGGCCAGCAGCAGTCCCACGGCGATCGGCCCTGCGCCCGCCCACAGCCAGGGCAGCAGCAGCACCGGGAGCCATCCGAGGCTGAGGTAGACCGTGTTCGAGAAGCCCCGCGGGGGAGCGAACGGCAGCCATTCCACGATCACCCCGAGCAGGCCGCCGACCGCTACCCCGACGATCAGCACCACCCGGGGCCATCCCTGCAGACCCAACACCCCCACGCCGATCGCCGAGCCGGAGATGGCGGCGTAGATCCCGGTGTGGTCGAGACGGAAGAGCCGTTCGTAGGTCGCTCCGTCCCAGGGCTTGAGGTGCAGCAGTGCGCTCAACGTCAGCATCACCGCGATCCCCAGCCCGAAGAACGCCACGCCCACGCGCGTGCCCGGCGGTGTCGAGGCAACCCACAGCGGCACCCCGGGTACGGCCAGCAGCGCGGCGATCAGGTGCGAGGTCCCGCGCAGGCGTGGCCGGACCGACGACAACGCCCGCTCGGTGTTGATCGAGCGCTGCAGGGCGGTTCGCCGGGCCATACCTGCAACCGTACCGCCCCGGGAGGAATCGACCGTTCACTCAACTGGATCGAGTCCCGGCCGACGGGGTCCTCAGCACCCCACCGAGAAGGGAGCCGATGCTCTTCGTGCCCGCGCGGCTCCGCGACGGCACACCGGCCCAGCGCGCCGCAGCACTCGCGGTCGCGGTGGTGCTGCTGTGGGCGGTGCTGCCCGTCGGCTCGCGCCAGGCGGTGGTGCTCGGGGTCGTGGCCAGCGCCGTGATCGCCACGGTGCATGCGTGGCGTCACCTCGGGCCCGCCCGACGACGCCGTTGGGGACCGGTGGTGCTCGCGCTCGCGGTGTGGGCCGCGGCGGATGCCGGTACGCGCACGATCGCGCTGGTGACCGGCGAATCGCCCACCTGGCCCGCAGGCTGGACCCTGCTCTACCCCGTCGGGACGGTGCTGCTCGCCGTGGGGATCGCCGGCATGCGACACCGCGACGAGGCCGCGGAACACGGGGCCACGACCGACGCGGTCATCGCCGTGATCAGCGTGGGCATCGTGCTCACGGTCACGGTCGCCGGCCCACTGCAACCGGCGTTCGCGGCCAGCGGGATCGGGCGCGTGCAGATCGCCGTGACGGCGCTGGCGAACCTGGCGCTGCTCGCCGTCCTGCTGCGCAGCGTGCTGACCGGCGCACACGTCGGACCGGCCGGACGGGCGGTGCGCGCGCTGCTCATCGGCGCCGGGCTGGCCGGCGGCGCCGCCCTGGTTCTCGCACTCGCCCTTCGCGCGGGCAGCGCGGATCCGCTGGCGGTGGTCACCCCCCTGTGGCTCGCCGCCTACCTGCTGCTCGCCGGAGCCGTGCACGAAGCCGCCGACGAGCGCCGCGCAGCCGCCACCGACGCCACCGACGCCACCGACGCCACCGACGTGGCGGGAAGCTCACCCCACCGGCGATCCACCACCCTGCGCGTCTGGGTGCTGGCCCTCACGCTGCTGATGGTCCCCCTGCTGCAGGCGCAGCTGGCGACCACCGCGGTCGACCTGCTCATCGCCGCCGGAACAGGGCTGCTGCTGGTGCTGGTGGTGGTGCGGGTCCGACAGCTGCTGCGGACGCTGTCGGTGCTGCGACGCCGGGAGTTCGCGTCCCACCTCGACGCCCAGGAGTCCCGCCTCGCACGGCGCTTCGAAGCCCTCGTGCAGCACACCAGCGACGTGCTCGTGGTCATCGACACCGATGGCCGGACGACCTACGCGACCCCGTCGGCGGCCGACCTGCTCGGCCAGGATCCGGTCGGGCTCAGCGCCGGCGAGCTCGCTGAGCTCATCCATCCCGAGGAGCGCCGGGCCACCATCGGCGCGCTGCGCTCGAGGATCGGTGAGAGCGCCGGACGTCCGGTCACGATCTCCGCACGGCTCGGCGACCGGGGAGGCGACGCCCGCTACGTACAGATCGTGGCGGCCGACCTGCGCGACGATCCCGACGTCGTCGGCGTGGTCCTCACCCTGCAGGAGACGACCCACCGCATCGAGCTCGAACGTGAGCTGAGGTTCCTCGCCTTCCACGACCCGCTGACCGGCCTGTGCAACCGGCAGCTGTTCCAGGACCGGGTCGATCACGCCCTCGACCGCGCCAGGCGGGGGTCCGAACGCCTGGCGGTGCTGGTCGGCGACATCGACGACTTCAAGGACATCAACGAATCCGAGGGCCACCACGCGGGCGACGAGGTCCTCCGGATCCTCGCCGAGCGCCTCGAGCGCGAGACGCGCACGTCGGACACGGTCGCCCGACTCGGCAGCGATGAGTTCGCCGTGCTCGTCGAGAACCTCGACGAGACCCGCAGCGCGATCGAGCTCGCCGAGCGGCTCATCGACGCGATCAGCGAGCCGATGCAGATCGCCGGACAACCGCTGACGGTGACGGCCAGCTTCGGGGTCGCCGTCGATGCCGGGGAGCGCAGTGGACAGGAGCTGCTGCGCGATGCCGACATCGCCGTGCATGCCGCCAAGACCGAGGGCGCCGGTCGTTGGTCGCTGCACCGCACCACGATGACCTCCGAGACCCAGGCCCGCCTCACGCTCGCCTCCGATCTCAACGCCGCCATCGTGGCGGGCGCCATCGAGGTCGTCTACCAGCCGATCGTCGCGGTGGGAACGACCGCGATCGTCGGGTTCGAGGCGCTCGCGCGCTGGACGCATCCGGTACGCGGCCCGATCCCGCCCGACCGGTTCATCCCCATGGCGGAACGCACCGGCGCGATCATCGGCCTGGGCCGCCTGGTGCTGTCGCGCTCGCTGGCCAACCTGCGCCGCTGGTTGGAGCAGACCGAGCACACCGACCTGCACGTCACGGTCAACGTGTCGACCCGCCAACTGCACGACCCGGGGTTCGGGGCGACCGTCGAGCAGTTGCTCGAGCATCACGGCATCGCCCCCGAGCAGCTCGTGCTCGAGCTCACCGAGTCGGTGCTGATCCGCGACGAGGCCGCGATGCAGGGCATCGCGCAGTTGCGGGAGCGCGGGGTGCGCCTGGCGGTCGACGACTTCGGTACCGGCTACAGCTCGTTGGGCTACCTGCGGCAGCTTCCCGTCGACCTGCTCAAGATCGACCGCAGCTTCATCAACGACCTACAGCTCGACCCGAGCGCCGATGAGCTCGTACGCACCATCGTGGACCTCGGCCACCGTCTCGGGCTCGAGGTCATCGCCGAGGGGGTCGAGACCCCCCTCCAGCACGAGGCGCTGCGTGCACTGGGCTGCCCGTTCGCGCAGGGCTACCTGTTCGAGCGCCCTCGGCCTCGCGCCGACATCCCAGGGCTGATCCGCGATGGCATCACCCTGCCCGGCGCCCCGGCGAGCATCCGCAGCGCCTGACCGTCCCCGATGCACGAACCGTCCGGAGTCTGGTGCGCGATGCACACCCCCGTCCTACGAGCTGCCGTCACCGCGGGCGGTGCGCTCACCGGGGTGACCTACCTGCTGCTGCCGGTCGGCAGCCGAGCCCGGGCGCTGGTGTTCGTGGTCGCGGCGGTGGCGCTGCTGGTGGTCGCGGTGAGCCACCTGCCCCGGCTGGACGCCCGAGCCCGGCGAAGCTGGGGCCCGGTGGTCGCGGGCATGGCCGCCTACGTCCTCGGTGACGTGCTGCTGACCGGGTGGCTCGGGCTGACGGGCATGGTCCTGCCGATCGGCAGTCCGGCCCATCTGCTCTACCCCACCGGCGCGGTCCTGCTGGCCCTGGGACTGCTGCGCTGCCTCGACCGCGGGCGGGAACGTGACCGTGCCGCGATCATCGACGCGCTGGTCGTGGTGACCAGTGCCGGGGTGGTGACCTGGATCCTGCTGGTGCTGCCCGCCGGTGACGTGGTCGCCGACACCGTGGTCGGACAGCTGCAGCTCGTCAGCTACCCGATGGCCCACCTGCTGCTGCTGGCCGCCACCGTCCGGCTGGTCATCTCGGACCGTCGTCCGGCCCCTGCCCGCCGGCAGCTGCTGCTCGGGGTGGTGGCCGTGCTCGGCACCGCGATCACCGTCGGGGTGCTGCTGGCCGCGGACCGCTACACGACCGGGTCGGTCGTGGACCTGGGCTGGTTCAGCGCCTATGTCCTGCTGACGCTGGCGGTCAGCCACCCGGGCGCAGCCGCTGCCGTGAGCCGTCCCCCGGCCGCGATCCGTCGCCTGTCGTCCCGACGCGTGATCGCGCTGACCGGCGCGGCGCTGCTGCTGCCCACGGCCGGGCTGGTGCTGGCCGAGCGGACCAGCGACGTGCTGCTCGCGGCGGCGACCGCGGTCCTGCTCGGCCTGGTGACCCTGCGCGTGTGGTTGCTGCTGCGCGAGCTCGAGCGATCCCGCGACGCAGCGCTCGCCCACGAGCGGGAACGTGAACGCGACCGGCTCGAAGCCCTGCTGCAGCACGCCTCCGATGTCCTGCTCGTCATCGACGACGCGCGGGTCGTGTACGCGACACCGTCCGCGACCACGCTGCTCGGTGACGACCCGACCGGCTGGGCGAGCTCCCGGCTCGATGCCCTGGTCATCGACGGCTCCCCGCTGGCACCCCGGTCGTCCTCGGCCGACGGCTCCACCGGCTCGCGCGCAGATCCCGTGCGCCGACGGCTGCGCGACCGTGCCGGCAGGTTGCACGTGGTGGAGGTGATCGTCGACGACCTGACCCTGGACGCCGACGTCCGGGGCACCGTGCTCACCCTGCACGAGGTGACCGAGCGCGCCCGGCTCGAGGCGGAACTGCGCCACCTCGCGTTCCACGATCCCCTGACCGGACTGTGCAACCGGGAGCTGTTCCGTGATCGTCTGGAGCATGCCCGGCAGCGCATCCGACGCCAGGCTGATGGCCGACTGGCCGTGATGATCTGCGACCTCGACGACTTCAAGGGCGTCAACGACACGCTCGGCCACGGGGCGGGGGACCGGCTGCTGATCACGGTCGCCGAGCGGCTCGGTGCCCAGGTCCGCCACGCCGACACCGTCGCACGGCTCGGCGGCGACGAGTTCGCGATCCTGTGCGAGGACGTCCCGGAGATCCGTGACGCCGGGATCACCGCCCGCCGACTGCTCGAGGCGGTGCGGCAGCCGTTGCAGCTCGACGGGCACGAGCTGCGGGTGGGGACCAGCATCGGCATCGTGGTCGATGACGGCCAGCGCACGGCGGACGAGCTGCTGCGGGACGCCGACATCGCCCTGTACGAGGCGAAGGCCGACGGCAAGCAGCGCTGGTCGCTGCACCGTCAGGCGATGACGGTGCAGGCACACGACCGGCTGCAGCTCGGCGTCGACCTCGCCACCGCCCTCGAGCGTGGACAGCTGCAGGTCGCCTACCAGCCGATCGTGGCGCTGCGCGACGGTCGTCCCCTCGGGGCGGAGGCGCTGGCGCGCTGGCAGCACCCGCAGCGCGGCGCGGTGCCGCCCGACGCGTTCATCCCGGTGGCCGAGGCCAGCGGCATGATCCCGGCCATCGGCCGGCACATCCTGCGCTCCGGCCTGCAGGCACTGGCCACCTGGGACCGGCAGCACCCGGAGCTCCGGCTCAGGTTGGCCGTCAACGTCTCGGGGCGGCAGATCCGCGACAGCGGGCTGGTCGGACTCGTGGACCGCGAGCTGCGCGACTCCGGCGTCGGGGCCGACCGTCTGATGCTGGAGCTGACCGAGTCGGTCATGCTCGACGACACCGACCAGACCGTGGGCGTGATGCGCGAACTGCGCGGCCGCGGGGTGCGCTTCGCGATCGACGACTTCGGCACCGGCTACAGCTCACTGGCCTACCTGCACCGCCTGCCCGTCGATCGCGTCAAGATCGACCGGCGCTTCGTCGACGAGCTCGGCCGCAACGAAGGCTCCCACCGGCTGGCCCGTGCCATCATCGAGCTCGGCGCCAGCCTGGGCCTCGAGGTGGTGGCGGAGGGCATCGAGACCGAGGTCCAGCGCCGGCAGCTCATCGCGCTCGGCTGCACCCGGGGACAGGGCTACCTGTTCTCCCGTCCGGTGCCGGCCGACGCGCTTGGCGCCTGGCTGGCCAGCCATCCGGCCGGGCGGCCGAACCCGCGGCCGGCGGTCGGGCACCCCGCGCCCTAGGCTCGCGGCATGAGCCGTTCCTACGCCACCACCGACCAGGTCGACCGCGACGCCCTGCTGGCGTTCCTGCGGCCCCGCCACCGCATGGTCCTGGTGACCCGCCGCCGTGACGGTCGACCACAGGTCTCGCCGGTCGCCGGCGGGATCGACACCACCGGACACGTGGTCGTGGCCACCTACCCCCAGCGCGCCAAGGTCCACAACCTGCGCCGCGACCCCAACGCCACGGTCATGACCCTGTCCGACGACTGGAACGGACCCTGGGTCCAGCTCGACGGGACGGCGGTCGTGCTCGACCTGCCGGAGGCGCTCGAACCGCTGGTCGAGTACTACCGGTCCATCGCCGGCGAGCATCCGGACTGGCAGGAGTACCGCGAGGCCATGCGCACGCAGGGCAAGTGCCTGGTGCGCATCACCATCGACCGCTGGGGCCCGATCGCCACCGGCGGGTTCCCGCCGAACCTGGCCGGAGACTGACCGACGTGCCGCGCACCTCCCGCCGCCCCACGGTCACCCTGCCGACCCCCTCCCGGCTCCAGCGCTGGGGCCTGGGGCTGGGCGCGGCAGCGTTCCTGGCCCCCCTGCTGCTCGACGTCCCCGGGCTCGACCCGGCCGGTGAGCGGATGCTGGCGATCTTCCTGCTCGCGATCGTGCTGTGGGTGACCGAGGCCATCCCGCTCACGGCCACCGCGGTGCTCGTGATCCTGCTGCAGGTCCTGATGCTCTCCGAGCAGGCCCTGGTCGGGCTCGAGACCGAGGTGCTGAGCGCCTCCGACACCTTCGCGGCGCTCGCCGATCCGGTCATCATGCTGTTCCTCGGCGGGTTCCTGATCGCGGAGGGCGCGAGCACGTTCAAGCTCGACCGCAACCTGGCCGCCGTGCTGCTGCGCCCGTTCGCGGGCAACGCCCGCCGTTCGGTGCTCGGGCTGATGCTGATCACGGCGGTGCTGTCGATGTTCGTGTCGAACACGGCGACGACCGCGACCATGTTCGCGGTGATCGTGCCGGTGCTCGCCGCGCTGCCTCCCGGCCGGGCGCGGACCGGGCTCGCGCTGTCGATCCCGGTCGCGGCCAACGTCGGGGGGATCGGCACCCCGGTGGGCAGCCCCCCCAACGCGATCGCGCTCGGGGCGCTGAGCGCCCAGGGGCACAGCGTGTCCTTCGTGGGCTGGATGCTGCTCGCGGTGCCGTTGATGCTGGTGCTGCTGGTACTGGCCTGGGTGCTGCTGACCCGGCGCTACGTGCCGAGCGACACCCCCTTCGATCTGGACACCACCGCCGAGTTCGACCGCTCCCCCGCCGCACGGCTGTTCATGGTCATCGCCGGAGGCACGGTGCTGCTGTGGCTGACCGAGCCGTTCCACGGCATCCCGTCCTCGACGGTGGGCTTCCTGCCGGTGGTGCTGCTGCTGGCCACCCAGGTGATGTCGGGCGAGGACCTCAAGCGGCTGCAGTGGCCGGTGCTGTGGCTGGTGGCCGGCGGGATCTCGCTGGGTACCGGGATCGGGGCCAGTGGCCTCGACGACTGGCTGATCGGCCTGGTGGGCTGGGATCGCCTGCCCTCGACGATCCTGCTGCTGCTGCTCACCACGATCGGCGTGGCACTGTCGTCGGTGATCTCGAACTCCGCGACCGCCAACCTGCTGATCCCCTTGGCGCTGAGCCTGTCGGTGGCGGTGAACCTCGACCCCACCATGCTCGGGGTGCTGGTCGCCCTGGCCTGCTCGTTGGCGATGGTGCTGCCGATCTCCACGCCACCCAACGCGATCGCCTACGCCACCGGGGAGGTCCCGACCCAGGCGATGGCGACCACCGGCATCGTGATCGGCGTGGTCGGCGTGGTGCTGCTGTCGCTGGTGATGCCCTGGCTGTGGACCACGCTGGGCCTGCTGTGAGCAGCCAACTGACGGTGCTGGTGGTCGGGGACGAAGCCGACGCCGCGACGATCGTGGCCGAGTTCGCGGCCAACGCCAGCCCGCTGCTGGACTTCGAGGTGGTCGCGGACACCGCGGCCGCCCGCGAGCGTGCCCGTCGCGGCCCTCAGGTGGGCGGGATCGTGCTGGCCCCCACCCGTGACGATGTCGACGCGGTGATCGAGGATCTCGCCGACGAGCCGGCGCTGCAGGGCATCCGCACGGTGCTGGTCACCGACCGACGTTCGCACGACGACGTCACCCGGGCGATCGACGCCGACCGCCTCGATGCGGTGGTCGCCATCGGCTGGCGTGATGGCGAGCTCGCCGCACACGTCACCTCCCAGGTGACCCGGTGGCTGCGCACGCAGCGGCCCGATCATCCGGTGCTGCACGAACTGGACGCCACCGACCGTTACCACCGTGCCTACGAGGCGCCGAGCAGCGAGCTGCTGCGCGACCTCGAGCTCGACGACCATGCCATCGCCGAGCGGCTCAGCGCGGCGATCGACCGGGCGCTGGGGCGCCGACCGCGCCTGCAGCTGGCCGCCGGTACCCGCCTGACCCACCAGAACACCCCCGTCAACGGCGTGTTCGTGCTCCGTTCGGGCAGCGTGGCGCTCGACCGCACGACCTCGCTGGGCGAGATCCGGCTGCACCACGGCTCGACCGGCCCGGTCGTCGGCCTGTTGTCGCTGGCCCAGCAACGGCGCGCCTTCTTCACGGCCCGCTGCACCACCGAGGTGGAGGTGCTGCACCTCGACCTCGAGCAGCTCGACCGGGCACTGCGCACCGAGCCCGAGGTCGGTGCGGCGATGGCGGCCGCCTCGGTCCGGGCGCTGGCCCGCCGGCTGCGCCGTGCCGAGCAGCTCCAGCTCGAGAAGCGGCAACTCAACCGGGAGCTCGAGGACGAACGCCAGCGCCTCGCCGCGGCGCTCGAAGCCCTCGAGACCGCCCGGCTCGAGCTCGTCGAGCAGGCCCGCTACGCGACCCTGGGCGAGCTCGCCGCCGGCGTCGCCCACGAGCTGAACAACCCGGTGGCGGCGCTGAGCCGGGCCGCGAGCTACGTGGGCGAGGACGTCGCCCGGCTGCTCGACGGCCACCCGCAGGGTGAGCTGGCCCGCTCGGCGTTGGATGCCGCGCGCACCCGTCCGACCCGGCGAGCCGCCGAGGAGCGGGCCGCGCGACGGGAGCTCGGCGCCACCCTGGGTGATGCGGGACTTGCCCGCCGCCTGGTCTCGGCCGGGATCACCGAGCTGGAGCAGGCCCGACGCCTCGGCGCGGACCGCGAGGAGACCCTGGCCGTGGTCGAGTCGGCTGCGAGCCTGGGGACCGCCCTGCGCAACCTCGAGGTCGGCTCGCAGCGGATCGCCGAGCTGGTCGCCAGCCTACGGGCCTACGCGCGGCCCGACCTGCAGCCGGTCGACGGCGTCGACGTCAACGAGCTGCTCGACGACACCCTCCGGTTGGTCGCCCACCGGCTCCAGGGCACCGAGGTGGTCCGACGCTTCGGTGAGCTGCCCCTGGTGCGGGCACGGCCGGGACCGCTCGACCAGGTCTGGACCAACCTGCTGGTCAACGCCGCTGAGTCCCTCGATGGTGCCGGGCGCATCGAGGTGGTGACCGACGTGCCCGACCCCGGGCACGTCCGGGTGCGCATCATCGACGACGGCCCCGGCATCGACCCCGACCTGCTGCCCCGGCTGTTCGAGCCCCGGTTCACGACCAAGAACGGACAGGTGCGCTACGGACTCGGCCTCGGCCTGTCGATCGCCAAGCGGACCGTGGAGTCCCACCGGGGCCGGATCGACCTGGACAGCCGGCCGGGACGTACCTGCGCCACCGTGCTGCTGCCGGTGGAAGGTCCCGCCGGCCGCGACGACGCCGAGGAGGAGGCACGCGGATGAAGCTGGCCGTGCTGGTGCTCGAGGACGAGCCGGGGGTACGCGACGCCCTGGTGCGCGACCTCGCCCCCTTCGCCGACCGGGTACGCGTCGAGGCGGCCGAGGACGTCCCCGATGCCTGGGCCGTGCTCGACGAGCTCGAGCAGGACGGCGACCGGCTCGCGGTGGTGCTCGCCGACCACCGACTACCGGGCACCACCGGCGTGGACTTCCTGGTCGAGGTGCACGCCGACGCCGACACCGAGGAGGTCCGGACGGTCCTGGTCACCGGCCAGGCCGATCTCGAGGACACCATCCGGGCGGTGAACCGGGCCGGCCTGCACCGCTATGTCGCCAAGCCCTGGGACCCCGACGAGCTGCGCGGGATCGTGCGCGAGCAGCTCACCCACTTCGTGATCGACGCCCGGATCGACCCGCTGCCCCACCTCGCGGTGCTCGACGCGGCGCAGGTGATGGAGGTGCTGCGGGGGCGCGGTGACCGCTGATCCGGACCGGGTCAGACCTGCTCGGGCACCCGGCGCACGAGGTCGAGCCCGTGGGCCTGCAGCCGCTGGTGGGCGACGTCGGTGACGGTGGTGTCCGGGTCGATGACCACCGTCGTGCCTCCCTGGTCCGCCACCCGGTCGACCTCACGGCCGGTGAGCACCAGGCGCCGACGATCGCCGGTCGGCGCGCCGGTGTGGTCGGGCAGGCCCGGAGGGACCGCGCGGCGAGGGCGGGGACCGGCGGGCACGACGCCCGCATCGGCGGCCGCGATCCGGTTGGTGCCGAACAGCAGCCCCCCACCGAGCAGCGCGAGCAGGACACCGAGCAGGGTGGTGGACACCAGGCCGCTTCCGCCGGTGGCTGCCAGCCCGTCGTCGACGGTCGCCGCATCGTCCACCACGGCCGCGCCGTCGTCGACCACGCCACCGTTGCCGGTCGGCGGTGCCGCCGAGGACGCCAGCACGGTGAACGCCGCCGAGGCGGTCGCGGCGCTGACCGTGCCCGTCGCCGAGATGCGCTGGTCGCCGAGCTGCAGCTGCGGCACGGTGAGCCGCCCATCGAGCACGCCGGCGTCGTTGGCGGTGAGCGTGCCCAGCGTGGTGACATCGACCCCGATGGTCAGCGCCACCGCCTCCCCCGGGCTCCAGCCGGTCCCGGAGATGAGCAGGGTGTCGCCGACCGCGGCGGCCGTCGGAGCGACCGAGATGGTCGCCTGCGTGGCCACCGGGCCCGTCGAGAGCACCGCGAAGCTGCGGGAGATCTCGACCGCGTCCCAGATCGCGTCCCCGCCCTGCCGGGCGGTGATCGTGCAGGTTCCCGGCGCGACGAGCTGGATGGTCGCGGTCGTGGCCCCGCCCGCGGTCTCGGTGGTCACGCGGCACACGTCCGGGTTGCCCGAGGTGATGGTCACCTCGAGCCCGGAGTCCGCGGTCGCGGTCAGCCCGAGCTGGCCGACCCCGAGGTCGACGTCGGAGAGCTGGTCGGGCACCAGCGTGATGATCTGCGCGGTGGCCGCTGCCGTGGTGAAGGCGAGCTCGACCTCGGACTCGCGCTCACCGGTGTCGGTCACGAGGAACCGGGCGGTGTAGCGGGCCCCGGCGGACAGCTGCACGCCGTCGAGGTCGTAGCCGACGCTGCGGGTGCCGACCTCGGCCTCACGCACGGTCACGGTCGGCTGGCCGGCGGCCTGCAGACGCAGCGGCCCCGCATCGCTGAGGTCGCGGTCGAAGGTGGCGCTGAAGCGATCGAGCCCGGTGTCGATCTCCCGACCGCCGTCCACCGGCTGACTGTCGAGCACGTGCGGCGGATCGCTCGGGGCCGCGCCGTCACCAGCGCCGTCACCAGCGCCGTCACCGACCGGATCGCCGGGCTCGGCGGTGATGTCCGTGACCGGGTCGGCGCCCTGCGCCGGCTCCACCTGCGTGGAGGTGCCCGACGCCGGGGCGGGGGGCGCGATCTGCGCGCCCACGCCCTGAGGGGGCTGCGCCAGCGCCGGTGCGGCACCGAGCAGCCCGACGAGCAGGGCCGCGGTCAGGGCCCTGGCCGGGCTCGGCATGATCGAACGCAGGCTGCCCATGGTCTCGCCACCGGTCCGGGAACGTCGGGTGCCCACGGTAGCCCGTGACGCGTGCGACGTACAGAGCCGTTGGTGAACTCACGTGGCTGGTGTTACCCAGAGGGGAACATGTTCGCACGCCGCGCACCGATCAGGTGAGCTCCTCGAGCACGCGGTCGATGACGGCATCGAGTCCCGGGGGCTCGCCACCGAGCTGCGCGATCACGGCCGCACGCACCGTGGTGCGCAGCGCCTCCTGGCCCGTGGGGGCAGCGACCAGGGCGATGCCGCGCTCGCGCGCCCGCTCGCGGGCCAGATCGGTGAGCGTGGTGGCGTCGTCGACGACGAGCTCGGTGCAGCCCCCGTCGGCGAGGTCGTCGACGTCGCGCTGGGTGAGGAAGCGGCGCGGCATGGGTGCCCTCCCGGGTCAGGCTCGGCCCTCGACGGACTCGATCGCGGTGACGGCCGCCTCGCGCGCCGCGAGGATGTCGGCCTCGGTGCCGGCCATCCACAGCCGGCCGAAGCGGCCGACCGAGGTGACGTGCATCAGGTTGACGTTGGCAGCCTTCTCGGCCTCGTTCGCGGCGAGGTTGATGTAGGCCGCAGGGGCGACCTCGATCACCAGCATGGTCTGGCCCGCGACCAGCATCATGCCGCGCGAGAACCGGTTGAGCAGCTGGGCCTGGTAGGGACTGACGTTGGTGATGACCTGCAGCGACGCGATCGTGGGACGCACCCGGTCGGTGACCGCCAGCCCGAGGTTGTCCAGCACCACCTCACCGGCACGGATGACGTCGGCCTGCGACGGCGAGTGGACCTCGAACATCCCGAACTCGCGCTCGACGATCTGCGCGCCCGGCTTGGCGTCGGTGGCCTTGACCGCGACGTCCACCACGCGGAACACCCAGTTGCCCGGCGCCATCTCGACGTACAGGCTGGCCATCCCCTCGATCGGCAGGTCACCCTGGGTCACCGTCCCGACGAACGCGGCGTACTGGGGCTGCATGCGGTCCAGGTAGCAGTAGGCGCGCAGTGCGAAGTCCTCAGCCACGGCGGAGCTCCTCGGTCGACGAGCGCTCGTCGATGGCGCCACGATCATCGTGGAGCGCCACGCCGAGCGGGGTGACGAACAACGGCCGTGAGGGCACGACCGTGGTGATGCCGGTCTCGGTGCGCACGATCGATGCGATCCCCGGGAACGTCGCGGTCCCACCGACCAGGTGGATCGTGCCGACGTCGCGGCCGGCCACGTGCCGCTCGATGATCGTGGCGACCTTCTCGAACACCGGCCGGACGATCGGCAGCAGGTGCCGCTGCTGCGCCGGGTCGGTCTTCATCGCCTCGGCGGTCGCGAAGCTCACACCGTGGGCACCGGCGATCACCAGCGACACGTGCGTGCCGCCGGTGGGCTCGTCCGCGGTGTACACCACCTCGCCGTGCTCGATGATCGCGATCCCGGTCGTGCCGCCGCCGACGTCGACGACCGCCCCGTGACGGACACCGAGCACCGCGTTGGCGGCGGAGGGCTCGTCGATGAGCGCGGTGCAGTCGAGCTCGGCGGCTTCGAGCACGTAGCGCACCGCCCGCACGTCGCTGACGGGAACGCCCGGCGGATAGCACGTCGCGGCGGTGGTCAGGGTCCGGCCCAGCCGCTGCTCCACCTCGGCCTTGAGCTCGCGCACGATCGCGGACGCGCCGAGCAGGTCCACGACCACGCCGTCGCGCACGACCTCGGCCGCGCGGTAGGCGCCGAGCAGCGGAGCCCCGTGCTCGTCGAGCACGAACAGCACCAGGGTGGCGGTACCCAGATCCACGCCGACCCGCACCACGTCGGGAACCTGCCCGACCCGCGGGCGGATCACCGCGGCATCGGCGGCGTCGAGCAGGCACTCGAGGTCGGGGCTCATCGCCCCACCCCCCCGTCGCCGGGTCCACCCTCGGACTCGGCCGCGAGCAGTAGCACCAGGTAGTACACGGCGCTGGACAGGCGGTTGACGGCCTGGGCGACGGCGCCGCCCTCGGTGCCGGGGTGGTGCTCGGGGGGGAACGCCTCGAGCGCGGCGATCTCCACCTCGCGGACCTGGCAGCGCAGCAGGTTGCACCAGTGCAGCAGCTCCGGGTGGCCGATCGCCGGCAGGGCGTGGTCGATCCCGACCGCGCCGAGGGGGTCGTGGCTGGCGGCGTGCAGCGTGTCGGCGTCGAGGCCGGCGAGCGCGAGCGTGCCCGGTGCGCGCAGGTGGTACTCGGCGCTGAGCAGCTCCCGGCAGTAGGCGGCCAGGGTGTCGAGGTGGTCGGCGACATCGGACCGGTCGAGGGCGAGCGCGCGGCTGCCGGCGAGCAGGCACCACGCCTGCAGGGTGTCGAGCCGACCGCGCAGCCGGATCCGGGCATCGGTCTTGACCGCGAAGAAGCGCGGATCGAGCTGGGTGACGTGTGCCGGCTTGCGCGCGACGGGCGTGCCGCAGGTCACACAGCTGGGCACGTCCCCTTCGAACACGACCGGGAAGCGGCTGGGGACCTGCCAGGCGGCGGCGGGGTGATCCGCAGGCGTAGGGGCGGGCGCCACCTCGACGTCCCGCAGCTCGAGCTTCCACTGCGCCACGAAGTCCTGCGCCGCCGGGGTCAGCACCGCACCCGCCGGGACGTGCACGACCGCGCCCCGCTCGGGGCGTCGCAGCTGCTCGCGCAGTTCGGACTCGGTGACGATCATGGCGCCACCTGCTCATCCCACGCCGCGGGGTAGGTGACGTACAGGAAGCGTGCCCAACCCGGCGTGGCGAAGGTCACGTGGGTGTCCCTGGGGACGAACAGCACGTCGCCCGGCAGTCCGATCACCGTGCCGGCGTCGGTGCCCAGATGCAGCTCCCCCTCGAGCACCACCTGGACCTCGTCGTAGGTCAGGTGCCACGGGAACGAGCCCTCACGCAGGGACATGACGCCAACCGCGACCGGCGCGCCGTGCTCGGCGGTGATCACGTCGCGCAACCGCACATCGAGCTGCGGCGGCGGGCCCGGCAGCGGGAACGGATCGAGCACGAGGCCGCGGGTACTCACGTGGCGCACCGTGGGTCGCGGCGGTGCGTCCGGTCGGGTGCGGTGCGCGTCGAGCGCGACCTCGTGCAGCTCGACGCCGCGCTCGCGGGCCTCGTCGACCGCCAGCGGCGTGACGATGGTGCCCGGGCCCACCTCGATCCGGGCCGAACCACGCTCGGCCGCCTCACGGATGTCGGCGGCCACGATCACGGGTGTCGGCATGGGCAGCTCCGCGGTGACCGGCACGGGGCCGGCGGGCCGTCAGCGATCAGTTCGATGGGTCAGTCCACCGAGGGCAGGATCGCCTCGACGTCCCCGTGCGGACGCGGGATCACGTGCACGCTGACGAGCTCGCCGATCCGCCCGGCCGCAGCCGCACCCGCGTCGGTTGCCGCCTTGACCGCACCGACGTCGCCACGGACCATCACGGTGACGTAGCCGCCCCCGATGATCTCCTTGCCGATGAGGGTGACGTTGGCGGCCTTCACCATGGCGTCCGCGGCTTCGATCGAGCCGACGAGGCCCTTGGTCTCGATCATCCCGAGGGCGATCATCTGGACGTTGGCCATCTCGATTGTCCTTCGTGCTCGGGGTGGTGGAGCGCTCGCTCCGCCACCGGTGGGGGGTCGTACCGGGTCGGGGGTGGTTGGGAGTGGTGGGGCCGCGTGCTCCTCGAGGGCTGCGAGCACACCCTTGCGGGGACCGGCGGGACGGCCCGCTTCGAGGGCCGTGACCTGCTCGGCCGAGACCTCACCGGCGGCGAGCAGCGCACGGACCTGCGCGACCGTGAGCACACCGTAGGCCTCGGGGGTCATCGCCATGTCATGGTCCGTTCATCTCGGCCAGCACGCGGCGCACCGCATCGGCGATCAGGGCGGGGTCGAGCCCGTCCGCGGCGGGGGGCGCGGCCGTCGACCAGGCAGCGGCGGGCGGGCGACGGACCTCGGAGGCCAGGCGCTTGACGTTGAGCACGTGGTGCACGGTGATGTTGTCGCTGACGACCGCACCGCCGATGCCCCCGGGTGCGAGCGTCATCGACGGCGCGAGGCCGGTGCTCGCGCCGATGGCCCCGAAGGTGCCCCAGGTGTTGACCAGGATGCGGAACGCCGGCTTCTCGCAGCCGAAGGCCAGGATCACGTCCTCGTCGGCCGCGTGGATGACCAGCGAATGGCCCTCCCCGCCGAACTGCAGCAGCTGGATCGAACGCTCACAGCCGGCACGCCAACCGTCCTCGACGAGGAAGCCGAGGACCGTGGTCAGCTTCTCCTGACTCAGCGGGTGGGCCGGGCCGACCCCTGCGAGGTCGGCCACGAGCACCCGCGCCGAGGCCGGTACCGGGAACCCGGCGAGCTCACCGATGCGCTGCGGGGTCCGGCCCACGAACCGGGCCTGCATCACCCCGTCGGGCCGGAACAGCTGGGCCGCGAGGCTGGTGGCCTGCTCGGGGGTGAGCCAGTGGGCCCCGTTGGCCTCCATCTGCGCGCGCAGCTCGGCGGCGATGGGCCGGTCCGCCACGACCGTCTGCTCGGTGGCGCAGATGGTGGAGTTGTCGAACGCCTTGGAGTTGACGATGTCGGCGGCGGCGCGGGCGACATCCGCGCTGCGGTCGACGTAGGCCGGCACGTTGCCGGGGCCGACCCCGAGCGCCGGCTTGCCGGTGCTGTGCGCGGCCCGCACCATCGCGCTGCCCCCGGTGGCCAGGATCATCGAGGTGGCCTCGTGCGCCAGCAGCTCCTGGGTCCCGGGCAGCGTGACGGTGGTGAGGCAGCTGACCAGCCCGGGCGGCATCCCGGCAGCCTCACCGGCCTCGGCCATCACGCGGACCGCCTCGGAGGTGCAGGCCACCGCCGTGGGGTGGGGCGCGACCACGATGCCGTTGCCGGCCTTGACCGAGATCAGGACCTTGAAGATCGCCGTCGAGGTCGGGTTGGTCGAGGGTGACAGCGCGGCGATCACGCCGACCGGCCACCCGATCTCCACGATCCCGCGCGGCGCATCCCGGCGCAGCACCCCGACGGTGGGTACCTCCCGGATCGAGGCCCACACGTCACGGCTGGCGAACTCGTTCTTGAGCCGCTTGTGCTCGGCGACGCCGTACCCCGTCTCCTCGTAGGCCAGCACGCCGAGCCGGCCGGCCGCGGCGAGGGCGGCGTCGGCCATCGCCGCGCAGACCCGGTCGACGCCGGCCTGGTCGGCAGCGCTGAAGACACGCTGGGCCTCACGCGCCGCGATCGCCAGGCGACGCGCCTGCTGGATGCTGCGAAGATCGAGGTCGAACTCCATCACGGCACGCTCCACGGGGGCCGGCGCTCAGTACTTGACGGGATCACGGGCGACATCGAGCACGGCGTCCTGGAACGCCAGACAAGCGGCGCGGCAGGCGCTCTGCGTCCCCGACAGCAGCGCACCGGAGAAGTTGGTCTCGGACGGTGGAGCGAACCACACCCGCAGGGTGACGTCCGCCGCCTTGATCGCGGCGTCGATCGCGTAGGTCGCCTCGATCGGCGGAGCGATGAGGTAGGCGAGCGGCGTGCCTTCGTCGACCTCGGCCTCCTTGCTCAGGTAGCTGCCGGTACGTGACAGGGTGTGCGCGAAGAAGGCGAGGTCACCGGCATCGTCGGCGGCGGTGAACCAGGCGGATTCCTGCGCGTAGTCGATGCAGGCGGTCAGGCCCGCCCGTGCCTCGGCGGGGTCGGGGGCCGCCATGATGCCGATGATCTCTCCCGACAGCGGGCCCGAGGCGTGGGCCGAGCCCGCGTAGAAGCTGCGGGCATACACGACCTCGACCTCGGCCTTCTTGGTGGCTTCGTCGAGCGACACGTACAACGAGTCGTCGAGGTCGCAGGTCACGAGTGCGAGGCTGCGCTGGTCGGGGCGCAGCTCGAGCTTCGCCGCGAAGTCGGGATGGACGTTGGAGATGATGCGCGCCGACAGGATCGTCGGCTTGATCGGGTCGAGCACGGCCATCGGTGTCCCTCCTCGCTCCGCTCAGCTCTCGGCGTTGGTCTGCTGGCGCAGCGCGACCCCGCTGGCCTGCTTGGCGAGCATGCGCTGGACGAACTCGACCACATAGGCCCCGGCCTCGAGCGGGTTGGTGCCCCCGTGCGCGGTGATCATGCAGATCAGGTCCCGGTCGGCGTCGGTCTTGCCGGGCCCCGGCTGGTAGCCCATGTAGGCGCTCATGGCATCCGCGATGCCCAGGCCCGGGCGCTCCCCGATCAGGAGCACCAGCGCGTGGGCACCGATGACCTCGTTGATGTCGTTCATCACCCCGACCCGGGCGTTGGTGACGAAGAAGGGGGTCCCCACGCGCAGGCCCGCCGCCTCGAACCCCTGCAGCAGCACCGGCATGACCTCGCGCAGGTTGTTCTCGATCGCCGCGGCCGACAAGCCGTCGCCCACCACGATCTGGACGTCGGGTGCCTTGACGCAGCGCTGGTCGATGGTCGCCCGGGCGTCGTCGGACAGCCGCCGACCGAGGTCGGGTCGCAGCAGGTACTCCGCCCGGTCGGCGACCCGGGTGGTCACGGTGAACAGGTCGAACTCGTCCTTGACGGCCTCGTCCACCACCCCGTGGATGGCATCCTGGGTGGCCCCGTGGTCGGCCTGGAACAGCAGCATCGACGCGGTTCGGGGTCGCGGTCCGGCCCGGCCCACGCCCAGCCGGGCGGTGGTCGTGGCCGCGAGGTTGGCCAGCCCCTCGGGGTCGTGGGGGTCGACCACCCCGAGCGCGTGGCGCCGCTCGGGATCGGTCGGGTCGGGCAGGTCCACGACCTGCACGGCATGGTCGTCCGCGGCCGAGGTGGCGGGGCGTTCACCCCCGGCGGGTGCATCCGCCCCGGTGCCGCGCAGCTCGGCGACGACCGCTCGGACGATGCGCTCGATATCGGTGGCGCTCATGGCGGTGGCTCCTTCAGCGCTGGAGGAAGAAGGACGCATCGCCGGCCTTCGGGGTGAGTCGTCCGTCGGCCATCAGCCCGATCCCTTCCATCCACGCCTCGAACTCCGGCAGCGGACGCAGCCCGAGGGTCTGGCGCAGGCTCGGCGCGTCGTGGTAGCTGGTGCTCTGGTAGCTGAGCATGGCGTCATCACCCATCGGCACGCCCATGAAGTAGTTGCAGCCGGCCGCGCTGAGCAGCACGGCGAGGTTCTCGATGTCGTTCTGTGTGGCTCGGGCATGGTTGGTGTAGCAGGCGTCGCAGCCCATCGAGATCCCGGTGAGCTTGCCCATGAAGTGGTCCTCGAGTCCCGCACGCGTGATCTGCACCGCGTCGTAGAGGTACTCCGGGCCGATGAACCCGACCACCGTGTTGACCTGGAACGGGTCGTAGCGCCTGGCCAGTCCGTAGTTGCGGGCCTCCATGACCACCTGATCGCTGTCCTCGTGGGCGTCGGCCGACAGCGCGGTGCCCTGCCCGGTCTCGAAGTAGAAGTAGTTGGGTCCGGTGGTGACGCAGTAGCGCTTGGCGAGCTCGTAGGCCTCGTCGAGCAGGTCGACATCGACCCCGAAGGACGCGTTGGCCTGCTGGCTGCCGGCGATGCTCTGGAAGATCAGGCCGACCGGGGCACCCCGCTTCATCGCCTCCATCTGCGTGGTGATGTGCGACAGCACGCAGTTCTGGGTCGGGATCTCCCAGCGGTCGATGACGTCCTGGACCATCTCGAGCAGCCGCGCGACGCTGGCGGTGGAGTCATCGGAGGGGTTGATGCCGATCACGCTGTCGCCCGACCCGAGGCTCAGCCCCTCGTAGATGGCGGCGCGGATGCCGTCCACGGAGTCGGTCGGGTGGTTGGGCTGGTTGCGAGACGCGAGGGTGCCGGGCAGCCCGATCGTGTTGTTGCAGTGCGCGGAGATGCGGATCTTGCTCGCCCCGTAGATGAGGTCGAGGTTGGACATCAGCTTGGTGACCCCGGCCACCATCTCGCCGGTCAGGGCGTTGCTGACGCGGCGGATCATGGCGGGTGTGGTGGTGTCCGCGAGGATCCACTCGCGGAAGTCGCCGACCTTCCAGCCCTTGATCTCGGCGAAGATGCTCTCGTTGACCGCGTCGTCGATCACCCGGGTGACCTCGTCGCGTTCGTAGGGGATCGCGGGATGCTCGCGCAGGGTGCCCAGGGTCAACTCGGCCAGCACGTAGCGGGCGGCGACCCGCTCGGCGGCGCTCTGCGCGGCGATGCCCGCCGCCCGGTCCCCGGACTTCTCCTCGTTGGCCTTGGCCAGCACTTCCTTGACCGAGCCGAACTCGTAGGTCGTGCCGAAGAGCGTGGTTCTCAGCAGCATTCTGTCCGCTCCTCCATCCCGCGCCAAACCTGCGCTCCGGGTCGGCTCATCGGTTGAAGACCAGGGTCTTGACGGATACCGGCACGGCCCGACCATCGAGCAGCGGCCGGCCGATGTCGATGAAGTCGCCCTCGCCGAGGCCGATCTGATCGATCGTGATCAGCGGCAGGCCGGGACGCAGTGACTGCACGGTCTGGCCGAGCACCTGCGCGTAGTCCTGCTCGGTGACCACCACGAGCGGGACCCCGTCGGGCAGTTGCTGGTGGGCGTAGGCCGCCAACCCCCCCGCCACCGACGCGAGCTGGCCGTAGCTCATCGCGTGCGGCAACTCGAGCGCGATCGCGACCCGCCCGTCGCCCTGCGCGTCCCACCGTCGGGTCGCACAGCGCACCGCAGCGATCAGCGCCTCGACGTCGGTGGGCGCGGCGCGCAGATCGGGTTCGACCACCGGCAGGTCGCGCAGCGGCAGCAGGTCGGCGCGGACCCAGATCGTGGTCCCGCTCATCGTCACCGTCTGGCTCGCCGCCCCGATCACCGTGGCACTGAGCGTCTGATCCGGGGTCCGCAGGCCCAGCGTGGTCAGCCGGGGCTCCGCGGCCAGAGATCGTGCGAGCAGCGGTCCGAGGTCCCCGTACACCGCGACCTCGGCGAGGGAGTCGGCGGGCAGGCGCTGCTCGATGCAGCGACCGACACCGCCGGAGACGAACACCGCGGTCACGGTGCCAGCGGCGGTCTCCAACGCCGGGGTGAGTCGAACGGCCTCGAGCAGGGGGGAGCTCACGCCGAGCAGCAGGTCGACGATCAGGGTCGCCATCGCGTCGGTGATGGTGCGCAGCACCGGCATGGTGGCGCGTTGACCGACCTCGAGCTCGACCCCGAGGTGGTCGATGACCTTCTGCGCAGACGGGGTGATGTCGGTCACGGTGCCCGACCCGGCGTCGAGCTGGATGCCACGGCCCCCGACCATGATCGCGGAGGACGCGTGGTGGCGACCGGCGCGGAACACCGCGGCATTGGAGCTCCCGCCGCCGATGTCGACGTTGATGACGGTCGTGTAGCGCTGCGAGGACCACGCCGCCGCCCCCGAGCCGCGGGCCGCGATCTGCGACTCGAGGTTCGGACCGGCGACGGTGACCACGAAGTCACCGGCCAACCCCGACAACCGCTGCAGCACCGCATCGGCGTTGACGCGACCGGCGGTCTCCCCCGTGATGATCACCGCCCCGGTCTCCACCGATGACGCGTCGATGCCGGCGAGGCCGTACTCGTGGAGCACGAGCTCGAGCAGGCCGTCGACGTCGATGTGGTCCCGGCCGGCCAGGGGGGTGAAGCGTGCGGCACCGACGTGCTCCACGCTGCGGGCATCGACCTCGATGCGCGGCACCAGGCCGAGCCGGGCAACGTTGCGGACCCGCAGCCGGGAGAACACGACCTGGGTGGTCGTGGTCCCGACGTCGATCCCGACGCTCAGCAGCTCGCGGGTGTCGCGGGTCATTGCGCCTGCTCTCGGTGGTACGGCACGTGGCCGCGGTGGGCGGGGAGGTCGGTCAGCTCTTGCGGAAGGTGACCTCCCCCTCGACCTCGAGCGAGTCGAGGATGCCCACGATCGCCGCGTCGATCGGGCAGTCGGCGGTCCGGTCGGTGTGGCGCGCAGCGCTCCCGCGCGCCACCAGGACGAGCTCGCCCGAGCCCGCCCCGACCGTGTCCACCGCCACGAAGGCGTCGCCGGAGACGTCGTCCGCGGGTGAGGCCGGTCGGACGACCAGCAGCTTCAGGCCGGTCATCCGTGCGTCCTTGGCGGTCGAGACCGCAGATCCCACGACACGGGCGATGAGCATCGGCGGGCTCCTCAGCGAATCGGGCGGTGCCGTCGACCTCAGGCCGCGACGGCGGAAGAACGACCACGCTACGCCCCCGGCCCGGGCCTGGGCAACCAGCGCGTCGAGCAGCCCACCCCCGCACTACCCGAGCTGGCCGAGCAGTGCGACCATGTCGAGGTCGTCATGCAGCTGATGCTGCAGCATGACGCGGTCCACCCCGGCCTCGGCGAGCTGCGCGAGCTGCTGGGCGGCCTGCTCGACCGTGCCGATCACCCACGCGGCCCGCAGCCCCTCGAGCCAGGCTCGGAGGTCGCCCGGCGCGGCGGAACGCTGCTTGAGCCGCGCGGCGCGCTCCTCGACCTCGCCCTGATCCGCTCCGATCAGGCAGCCGGTCATGATCGAGAAGCGCAGCGGGGCTCGTCCGGCCGCCTCGGCGGCCCGGTCGATGCGCTGGCGCCGGACCCCGACCTCCTCGAGGGTCGGGAACACGGTGTTGTACTCGTCGGCGTACCTCGCGGCCAGCGCCGCGCTGCGCGGACCCGCCAGCCCCCCGATGATCAGGGGGATCGAGGGCTGCTGCACGGCGGGTGGGCGCGCCTCACCGCCACGTAGCGTGTAGTGGCGGCCGTCGTGGTCGAAGCGCTCGCCGGCCAGCTGGCGGGTCACGATCTCGACCTGCTCCTCGAGCACCTCGAACCGGGTCGCGAGGTCGTGGAACGGGAACCCGAAGCGCTCGTGCTCGGCCTGGTTCCACCCCGCCCCCATCCCGAGCTCGACCCGGCCGGCGGTGACGTGGTCGACGGTGACCACCGACCGGGCCAGGATCGACGGATGGCGGAACGAGGTCGGTGAGACCATCGTGCCCAGACGGATGCGTTCGGTGAGCGCGCCGAGTGCCGCCAGGGTCGTCCAGGCATCGAGCGAGCCACGCTCGGCGCGGCCCTGGACCGACCCGTAGTGGTCCGAGCGGAACAGCCCCTCGAGCCCCGCGGCCTCGGCGGCCTGCGCCAGCGCGACCCACTGCGGCCAGGTCACGTCCTCCTGGCCCTCGATCATCAGGTTGATGCGCATACCGGCAGCTCCTCGGGTCACGCTGGTCAGCCCGGCCGTGCCATGACCGAGGCCACCGGCCGCAGGTCGAGCCAGGTCTGGCGTCGGGGGCGGTGCACGTGATCCTCGGAGAGGTCGGGCAGGTAGGCGAGGTCGGTGAACTGCACCCGGCCTCCCTTCAGCCCGATCATCGCGCTGCCCGGTGCGCCCTCGTTGGCGTGCTCCACGAGGTAGTCGATGCACCGCGCGGCCAGCCGGGTGGCCTGGATCCGGTCGAAGGGGCTGGGCGAACCACCCTGCTGCACGTGACCGAGGATGGCGTCGCGCACGTCGAACAGGTCCCCGGCCTCCTTCTCGAACAGCGCATGGATGAAGTCGGTGGTGTAGACCCGGTCCGCCCCCTCCCCCCGGATCACCAGGCCGAGGCGCTTGCCGGCGGCGAAGCCGGTG
Source organism: Nitriliruptoraceae bacterium (assembly GCA_007121975.1). Taxonomy (GTDB): domain Bacteria; phylum Actinomycetota; class Nitriliruptoria; order Nitriliruptorales; family Nitriliruptoraceae; genus SKJO01. The sequence continues at coordinate 26,619 of SKJO01000175.1, forward strand.
CGCAGCGCAGCGACGTCCGTGGCGAGGTCCTCGAGGGTGATCCCCTCCTCGGGCAGGTAGACCCGTTCCGCCCCCGTGGCCAACCCTCCCATCAGCGCGAGGTAGCCGCAGTCGCGACCCATCACCTCGACCACGAAGCACCGGTGGGAGGCCACCGCCGACTGCTTGATCTTGTCGACATCGTTGACGATGCTGTTGAGCGCGGTGTCGGCCCCCACCGACAGCTCGGAGCCGGGCACGTCGTTGTTGATCGACGCGGGCAGGCACACGATCGGCAGGTCGAGCCCGTCGTGCTCGTGGCGTGCGGCGTGCACCGCGTAGGCCGCGTGGTACCCGGTCCAGCCGCCGATCATCAGCATGCCGTCGATGTCGTGTTCCCGCACCTGCTCGGCGATCGCCCCCAACTGCTCGCGGTCGGGTACCAGCCGGGCGGTGGCCAGCTCCGCCCCACCCTGTGCCACCCAGCCGGTGACGTCCATCCAGTCCAGCTCCCGGACCTCGCCGCGAGCCAGGCCACGGAAGCCGTTGGTCACGGCCAGCATGGTGTTGCCCTGGTCCATGCCCAGGCGCACCGCAGCGCGCACGGCGGTGTTCATCCCCGGTGCCGGTCCGCCGCCATGCAGCACCGCCAAGCGCAGCGGCCGCCGCCCGGCCGCCGGTGGACGCGGGGTGGCCCGCACCAGGGTGCGGAAGATGTCCCACGACTCGGTGAAGCTGCCCCCCCGCATCTGCATCGCACGGTCGTAGTCGCCGCCGTCGATCGCCTCCGCGACCGCCTGGGTCTCCTCGACGTTGCCCATCAGCGGCGAGCTGACCACCCGGTTCTCGCGGATACCGATGAGCTGGGGCTCGTCCTCCGGACCGGAGCGCAGCAGCGTCTCGACGGCCTCGTGGCCGAGCAGGGTGGACAGGGTGCGGTCGAAGGCGCTGGGGGATCCACCCCGCTGCACATGGCCGAGGATCGTGATGCGGGTGTCCTCGCCGAGCTCGGCCTCGAGCACGTTCTTGATCCGATCCGCGGTGATCGGCTCACCGTCGGTGTCGGCGGCGCCCTCGGCCACCACCACCATGTTCTGGCGCCGACCCTTGCCACGTCCGGCCGTGAGCGCGTCGCACATGTCGCGCTCCCAGACCCCGGCCTCGGCGGGTCGCTCGGGGATCAGCACCCAGTTGGCCCCGGCGGCGATCGCCGACATCAGGGCCAGGTACCCGCAACGTCGGCCCATGACCTCCACGACGAAGCTGCGCTGGTGGCTGGCTGCGGTGCTGTGCAGCGCATCCATCGCCTCGATGATGCGGTGCAGGGCGGTGTCGGTCCCGATCGTCATGTCCGTGCCGAACATGTCGTTGTCGATCGAACCCACCAACCCGACCAGCCACAGCGTCGGATGCCGCTCGGCCGCTTCGGGATCGAGCTCGCCGGCCTCGACGAGTTCGGCGATGAGCTCGGGCCACTCCTGGCGGAAGGCGTTGGCGCCGGTCAGGCTGCCATCTCCGCCGATCACGACCAGCGCGTCGATCCCGCGCTCGACGAGGTGCCGGGCGGCGACCCGACGGCCCTCACGGGTCCGGAAGCGCTGGCACCGCGCCGAGCCGATCACGGTGCCACCGAGCTGGAGGATGCCGCCGACGTCGTCGCTGTCGAAGGCCACGAGATGGTCGCCCCCGTCGACCAGTCCCTGGTAGCCCTCGTACACGGCGTGGATCGGCAGCTGGTGGTGCAGCGCCGTGCGCACCACGGCGCGCACGGCCGCGTTCATCCCTGAGGCGTCACCGCCGCTGGTGAGCACGGCGAGACTGGAGGGCCTCCTCCTCGGATCCGTCACCACAGCACCTTTCGCCGCATCGGATGGGTGATTGCTGGAGGGTGCAGCACTCCCCCCGGTCTCCTGGCACGCTAGCGGTCCCGTTGGTCGGCGGATGACCGCTTCACCACCGTCCGAACCCGGCCCGGACCCTCGAGGAGGTCGCGGATGCAAGCGCTGGTCGTGCACGCCTCAGACCGTGGCAGTACCACCGAGCTCGCCGGATGGATCGGCGATGCCTTCGCCGAGCGCGGCATCGAGGTCGAGGTCCGCGCCTGCGAGCAGGTCACGGAGCTCGCGGAGGTGCAGGCGGTCGTGGTCGCCGGCGCCCTGTACCTCGGCCGCTGGCACCCCGAGGCGCGCCGGTTCGTCAAGCGGTTCGCCGAGCCACTGCGCCGCCGCATGGTGTGGCTGTGCAGCACCGGCCCGCTCGACCACTCGGCCACGCAGCAGGAGCTGCCGGCCGTCAGTGACGTCACCCGCGCGCTGCAGCGCAGCCGGGCCCGCGGCCACCGGACCTTCGGGGGCAAGCTCGACGCGGACGCGACCGGGCTGCTCGCGTCCCAGGTGGCCGCCCAGTCGGCCGGCGACTACCGCGACCGCGCGCAGGTCACCGCCTGGGCGCAGCACCTGGCCGACACCCTGGTCGCCGAAGCCCAGGGCTGAGCACCGCGGGGGTGGGCCCGGCGGGGCTCGAACCCGCAACCCACGGATTATGAGTCCGCTGCTCTCACCAATTGAGCTACGGGCCCGGGAGAAACCTGCTCTCATCGGGGTTTTCGTGTGCTGACCCGGTCATTGGGCAGACCGAACAGCACGGCGACACGCGTGAATCCTACCGCTCAGGGACCCCAGGCCCTCACGCCGGTTCGGCGACGGGTTCGCGGTCGACGTGCGGGTGGGAGGTGAAGCCGATGCTCACGACCTCGAGCCGCCCGGAGGTGGCGGTGGGGGGTCGCTGCTGGAAGCCGGCGGCGGCGCGGGTGGCGCGGGTGGCGGCGGTGCCGGCTGGGATCCGGAAGCCTGGGACGGATCCCCCGAGCCCTGCGGCTGCTGCATCGACTGCGCGGCCTGCGACAGCAGGCCCCCGACCATCCCGCCGACCCCGCCGCGCCCCGGACGCAGCCCTGAGCGGCCGCCCAGACCACCGAACCCGGGGGTGTTGGCGGCACCCGGGGCGCTGGGAGCACCCGGGGTGCCGTCGCCGATCGCGGCCGGGGGCACATCGACCTGGTCGAGCGGGTCGACGTCGGGGCTGGCCTGCTGCGCCTGGCCGACCAGCTCCCGGAACTTGTCCGAGACCGACTGCAGGCGGCGGTCCCATTCGGCGTTGACCTCGACACCCTCGATCGCCTGGTGGTAGGTGACCAGGATGTAGACCATCGCGAACGGCTCGAACACCGCCCGCACGAGCAGCGAGGAGAGCAGCACGAGGCCGACGACCAGCACCACGACCAGCAGGCCCTCGGCGTTGGCCAGCAGGAACGCACCCGGGATCGCGACCAGCAGCAGAACCACCAGGAAGATGGCGCGGCCCAGCAGCCAGATGCGCACGGCCGCGCCAAGCACCGGCTTGTAGGCCTGCGCGTACAGGATGAGTCCGTGCCGCGCGCTGCGCCACACGTTGCGCTCGCCGCGGACCAGCGTGAGCGACAGGATCGCCTCATCGACATAGCTCATGGAGCGGTTGACGATCGCGGCCGCCCATCGCGCCACCTGCGAGGCCCCGCCGCCCAGGGGCAAGACATCGACCAGTCGCACGAAGCGGCGGGTGATCCGCTTGACGACCCCGTCGATCAGCCGGTCGAGCGCGAACAGGATGCTGACGTCGCGGAACAGTTCCTTGACCAGCCCCCGGCCGTACTCGACCTGGCCCTTGCCCTCAGGCACCTGCCCGCGCGTGAGTAGTTCGGTCACGACCGCGATGTGCGCCCCCTGGACCAGGTAGAGCACGTAGCGGCGGGCGAAGCCCAGTACCGCAGCCGGTGCGGCGATCGCGATCACGAAGAACACGATCGCGAGCAGTTCGACCCGGTCGGCGAAGAACACCGCCAGGCCGCCGAACACCCCGAGCCAGAGCACCACCGCGAGGAAGAACGCGCCGTACACCAGCGCGTTGAGCAGCAGGAAGGGCATCGTGCGGCGGGTCAACCCCACCGCGGTCGAGAACGGCTTGACATCCGCAGTGGTCATGATCCTCCCGGGGAGCGCTGGCACCGGCCGCACAGGGCAGCAGGTAGCCGCCGGGAAGTCAAGATTCGTCCTCCGGAGACCGACGAGGTCGCTCAGCCCGACGAGTGACCGGGGAAGACCTTGGCCGAGGGATCGATGTGCACCGCCGCGTTGTTCACCGCCGTGGCCGCCTCCCCGTACCCGACCGAGATCAGCCGGACCTTGCCGGGATACTCGGTGATGTCCCCCGCCGCGAAGACCCCGGGGACGTTGGTCTGCATGCGGGTGTCGACGAGGATGTGGCGCTTGTCGAGTTCGATGCCCCACTCCCGCAGCGGCCCGAGGTCGCTGGTGAAGCCGAGTGCCGCGACCACCGCCTGCACCTCGATGCGTCGGTCCTGCTGGTCGCGGTTGTCGAAGATGGTGGCGGCCTGGATCTCGCCGTCACCGTGCAGGTGGCGGACCTCGTAGGGGGTGAGGACCTCGACCGAGGAGGCGTGCAGCTTGCTGACCGAGTCCTCGTGGGCCCGGAAGCGGTCACGGCGGTGGATCAGGGTGATCGAACGGGCGATCTCCTCGAGGTTGAGCGCCCAGTCCACCGCGCTGTCGCCCCCACCCACGATCAGCACGTCGAGGTCGCGCATGACCTCGAGCTCGCGCACGAAGTAGACCAGGCCCCGGCCCTCGTAGGATGCGCCGTCGGGCAGGGGACGTGGCGTGAAGTTGCCGATGCCGCCGGTGATCAGCACCGCCCGGGTGGCGATGTGCGTCCCACGGTGGGTGGTGATCGTGAACCCGCCCTGACCGTCGGGCTCCAGGGTCTCGGCCCGGTGACCGAGCAGCATCACCGGGTCGTAGGGCGCCGCCTGCTCCAGGCACCGGTCGATGAGCTCCTGGCCCTTGACCGCCGGGAAGCCGGCGACGTCGTAGATCAGCTTCTCCGGGTACAGCGCCGTGACCTGGCCACCCGCCTCGGTCAGCGAGTCGATCAGGGCCGTCTTCAGCCCCCGGAACCCGGCGTAGTAGGCGGCGTACAACCCTGCCGGGCCGGCTCCGACGATCGCGAGGTCGATCTCCACCTGCTCCACGCTGTCCCCTTCAGGCACGCAGTGACGTTGCGATCACGAACCGTACTCAGCCCGGGCCCCGAGTCGGGAACCGAGCGCAGCCCGCCGCCGCTAGGGGCAGCTGACCGTGGACGGCGGGACCCCCAACGGCGTGGGATCGATCCCCTCCAGGGTCCGGATCGCGCAGCCGTCGACCTCGGCGACCAGGGCGAGGATGAGCTCGTCCATCAGCACCCGCGCCGCCCACCGCCCTCCGCCCGGGTCGTTGGCCAGCACCGCGAGGTGGAAGCGGGGCTCGTCGCCCTCGAGGACCGCCCCGCTGAGCGCGGTGACGTCGCGCAGCGTGCCGGTCTTGCCCACGAAGCGTCCCACGGCCACCGTGCCGCGCATGCGCTCGCTGAGCGTGCCGCTCTCCCCCATCACGGCCATCAGCGAACGCCAGGTGTCGGCATGCCGGCCGGCAAGCATCGCCCGGTCGAGCTCCACCAGGAGTCGGGGGGTGACCCGGTCGTCGCGCGACAGCCCCGAGCCGTCCGCGAACCGGGTGCCGCGGTGGTCGACGCCGAGGTGGTCGAGTACCTGACGCACCCCACGTTCCCCGCGTGGCCAGGAGCCTTCGCCCGTACGCAGCCGGCCCACGACCAGGAACAACTGATCGGAGAGGTGGTTGTCGCTGCGCTGGACCGCGAAGCGCAGCACCTCGCGCATCGGGGGACTCTCGACGGTGACCAGCCGTCCCACCCGGGGGGCGGTCGGCTCGCCGACGCGGGGCTCGCCCTCGACGACCACCCCGCGCTCCTCGAGCACCCGCACGAGCTCGCGCACCGTGTGCAGGGCGGGATCGGGCACCAGCTGCACCCGCACGTCGGGGACGGCCGGAGCGGGCTGCTGCGCCTCGTCCTGCGCCGCTGCCTCCCCCTGTTCGTCGTCCTCGTCCTCGGGCTCGGGCAGGGTGATCAGGGTCTCGAGCCCGGCGTCCACGGTCAGCCCGGAGGTGTAGCGGGCATCGAGATCGTGGAAGTAGTTGTCCTGCCAGCCCTCGGCCCGGGCGTCGCCCACGAAGCCGGAGACATCGGCCACGACGTCGCCGGCGATCACCGAGACCCCGGCGGCGACGAGCGCGTCCGCGAGGTCCTCCAGCGGGGTACGTGGCCGGGAGGGGTAGATCCAGCGGGCGTACTCGTCGGTGACCAGGGTCGGATCGCCCGCACCCACGACCACGACCTCACCCGCGAGCACGCCGTCGGGCCCGACCGGAGCGGTGGTCTCGAGGTGGGTGCGCAGCCGTCCGTCGGGACCCAGGGTGACCAGCACCGCCGCCGCGGTCAGCAGCTTCTGCGTCGAGGCGGGCATCACCGGCGTGTCGGCGTCGCTGCCGACCACCTCGCGGCCGTACTCGTCGGTCACGAGCACCGCCACGGTGCCCTCCGAGAACTGCGCGGCGGCCCCCACCAGCGGGGACAGCCAGGCGATCAGCGCGTCGCGGCTCGCGGGGGGCGCTGGTGGCGGTGGCGGCTGCGGTGGCGGAACGGTCGCCAGCGTCGGGGTGTCGCTCGCCTCGGACGCGGTCTCGGTCGGCTCGGACGGGGTGGCGGCCACACCTGCGCTGGCGTCGGGTTCGGACTCGGCCGGCACGGGCGGCGTCGGCGCGGGGACCGCCGTGTCCGATCCATCGACTCCGCTGCAGCCGAGCAGCAGGGCCAGCGCCACCCCCACGACGACGAGGCGGCGGGTAGCCCGCGGCTCACAGCTCGACGGGAGCATCGACGGAGTCGAGCAGTCCGCGCAGCTGGAACCCGCGGGAGGGATGCCGCAGCTTGGTCAGCGTCTTCTTCTCGATCTGGCGGATGCGTTCGCGGGTCAGACCGAACTGCGCGCCGATGTCCTCGAGGGTGTGCTCCTCGCCGTCCATCAGCCCGTAGCGCAGCATCAGCACGGTGCGCTCGCGGTCGGTGAGCGCCGCCAGTGCCCGCTCGACCTCCCGTTTGGCCAGCACCGCGGTGGCCGAGGACTCGGGGTCGATCGCGTCCTCGTCGGCGACCAGCTCCCCCATGGTGGCGTCGCCGTCCTCGCCGATCGGCTTGTCGAGGCTGGCGACGTCCTGCGCGGCCAGCTTGACCTCACGCAGGCGCTCGAGGGGCAGGCCGAGCTCGGCGGCGATCTCATGCTCGGAGGGCTCGCGACCCAGCTGCTGGAGCAGCGCGAACTCCGCGTAGCGCACCTTGCCCATCAGCTCGTGCACGTGCACGGGCAGGCGCACCGTGCGCCCGGTGTTGGCCAGGCCACGCTGGAGGGCCTGGCGGATCCACCAGGTCGCGTAGGTCGAGAACTTGTAGCCCTTGGTGTGGTCGAACTTCTCCACGCCGCGGATCAGCCCGAGGTTGCCCTCCTGGATCAGCGAGAGCAGGTCCACGCCCCGGCCCCTGAACTTGCGCGCCACCGACACGACCAGGCGCAGGTTGGCGCGGATCATGTGGTCCTTGGCCCGCTGACCCCCGCGCATGACCATGCGCAGCTGCGCCTTGCGCCGTGGCTGCAGCTTCGCCCCGGCGCCGAGCACCGCCGCGGCGGCGAGCCCTGCCTGGTAGCGCTTGGCGAGGTCGACCTCCTGCTCGGGGGTGAGCAGATCGGTGCGGCCGATCTCGTTGAGGTACTGCCGTACGGAGTCCGAGGACGCCGACAGGGGGGTCGCCTCGGGGCGGTCGGCATCCTCGACGAGGTCATCGAGCACCTGCATGTTGCGGTCGCGCGCCTGCTGGGCGGTCTCCTCGACCCACTGATCGGGGTGCGTGAGCGGGTCGAAGAGTTCCTGCAGTTCGGAGAGCAGCACGTAACCACGCGACGCGCCTCGCTCGAACAGCTCGGAGAGTGGGGTGACGTCGCTCACGATGTCCGGTCTCGAGGTTGCTGACAGCTGCGGGCCGGGGCGGGACAGGCAGCGGACGGCGGGCGCTCTCAACGCTCCAAAGCCGCGATCGCTGCGTCGAGCGTAGCCACCGGCAGCAGACGCATGGTGCCGGGGTCGAAGTCGTCGAGCTCAGCGTGCTGCTCGGCGGGGAACAGCAGCACGTCGGCGCCCCGGTCCCGGGCGGCCGCGGCCTTGGCCGGCAACCCGCCGATCGGGCCGACGCTGCCATCCCCGCGGATCGATCCGGTGCCGGCCACGTGCCGCCCCCGGGCGAGATCCACCTCGGCCGCGTCGGCGTAGGTCACCAGCGCCACCATCAAGCCATGGGACCGGCCCAGTGCCAGCTTGCGCAGCCAGCGCACCGGCGGGAGACGGTCCAGCGGTCCGCCGATCGCCGCGGTCAGGTCCCCGGGGGCGACCTCGATGACCATGAGCGTCTCGTAGGGCAGCGCGCCGCCCGACACGACCTGGGGGGCGCCGCCGTCAGCCGTCACGAAGCTGGTGCGATCCGTAGCGAGCGAGACCGCCCGGTCGAGGTCCGCACGCCGCTGCAGCGCAACGCCGTTGAGCTCGGTCACGACGGCCGGATCCGGCAGACCGGCGATCAGGGCCCCACTCACCTCGACCACGATCCCCAGCGGCACATCGATGCCGGCCGCCTGCAGTCCGATCGCGACGGCGACCGGCTCGTTGACCGAGGGCCGGCTCGCCAGCGTGCCCGTGCGCAGATCCTGCGCGGGATC
>SKJO01000391.1 GCA_007121975.1 Nitriliruptoraceae bacterium
CGGCGCACCGGCATCGGCTACCCGGACCGCGGCGGCACCTACCAGTACCTCGACCAGGTCGGGATCACCCGCGCGATGACGAACTGGGCGGGGACGGTGACCGCCGCCGCACGGCTGCCCGAGCAGCTGCGCCGGGCGCTGCGCCACGTGTGGACGGGACGGCCCGGGGTGGTCCACCTCGACGTCCCCGAGGACATCCTCAACAGCGCCGAGCACTTCACCAGCGCCGATGTCGACGAGCCGGACCGGCGCCGGGCCACCGACCGGCGGTTCCCCGATCCGCGCGCGATCGAGCAGGCGGCCGCGCTGCTCGACGGTGCGCGCCGCCCGCTGATCCATGCGGGCTCCGGGGTGCTGCATGCCGGCGCGTCCGCCGCGCTGGTGGCGCTCGCCGACCGGCTCGGGGCGGTGGTCACGACCTCCTGGGGCGGGCGGGCGGCGCTGGCCGAGGACCATCCGGGCAGCCTGCCGATGGTGCACACCGAGGTGGTCGACCGGGCCCGCGCCGAGGCGGACGTGGTGGTCGTGGTCGGCTCCCGGCTCGGCGAGACCGACTGGTGGGGTCGCCCGCCCCACTGGGGCCGGCCCGGCGAGCAGCGCACCATCCACCTCGACCTCGAGGAGCAGGTCATCGGCGCCAACCGGCCGGTGGACGTCGGGGTGGTGGCCGACGCCGGGCTCGGGCTCACCGCCCTGGCCGGCTCGGTCGAGCCCGACCGCCACGCCGAGGATCGCCGGCTCTGGCGCGAGGGCCTGGGCGAGCAGCGTGAGGAGGCCCGCCGGGCGCTGGCCAAGCGGCTGCGCAAGCGCACCGAGGGGGTGCACCCCGGGCACGTGCCGCGGGTCGCGCAGGCGGTGCTGCCCGACGACACGATCTGGGTGTTCGACGGCGGCAACACCGCGGTGTGGTCCCACTTCTTCCACCAGGTGCGCACGCCGGGCGCGCTGCTGTCCACCTTCAAGATGGGCCACCTCGGGGCGGGCGTGCCCCAGGCGCTGGGTGCCAAGGTCGCGCATCCCGACCGAGCCGTGTGCGTGCTGACCGGCGACGGTGCCTTCGGCATGCAGCCCCAGGAGGTCGAGACCGCCGTGCGCCTTGGCCTGCCCGTGGTCGTGGTGGTGTTCGTCGACCGGCAGTGGGGCATGGTCAAGATGAGCCAGCAGATCGCCGTGGCCCCGCTGCGCACCATCGCCCGCAAGGTCGTGCTCGACCGTCCGCTGCCCGAGGACGAGGTGGTCTACGCCGACCTCGGCGAGGTCGACTACGCCGCCATGGCCCGCTCCATGGGCGCCCACGGTGAGCGGGTCACGACCACCGACGAGCTGCGCCCGGCCCTCGAGCGCAGCCTGGCGGCCGGCGCGCCCGCGGTGGTGCACGTCGACGTCGACCGCGGCGAGCACCTGTGGGCTCCGGGCCTGCGCGCGTTCAAGGAGATGCACGAGGAGCCGGCGGGATGACCGGCGGCGTGGACACCATCGACCTGTCCTTCGACCCGGGCACGATCCTGCTGCTCAACGTCATCATCGGGCTGCTGATGCTCGGGGTGGCACTCGGCATCGACCTGCGTGAGCTCAAGCGCACCCTGCGCGACCCCAAGGGCCCGCTGATCGGGATGCTCGGGCAGTTCGTGCTGCTGCCCGCGCTCACCTTCGTGCTGATCGGGATCCTGCGGCCCGAGCCGTCGGTGGCGCTGGGCATGCTGCTGGTCGCCTCCTGCCCCGGCGGCAACTCCTCCAACCTGGTCACCCACCTCGCGCGGGGCAACACCTCGCTGTCGATCGGGATGACCGCGATCTCGACCCTGGCCGCGGTGGTGATGACGCCGCTGAACTTCACCTTCTGGGGCTCGCTGCGCCCCGACACCGCCGAGCTGCTGCGGGCGATCTCGATCAGCCCCGCCGAGCTCGCGGTCACCGTCGGCCTGCTGCTCGCGGTGCCGGTCGCGATCGGCCTGACGGTGCGGTGGCGCGCGCCGGCGCTGGCGCAGCGTCTGGTGCGCCCCGCCAAGGTCGTGTCGGTGGTGTTCCTGGTCGGCTTCATCGTCGCGGCGCTGGCCAACAACCTCGACGTCTTCGTCGCCTACATCGGCGTGGTGCTGCTGGCCACGGCGCTGCACAACGGCCTGGGGCTGGCGTTCGGCTACGGCGCCGCCCGGCTGGCCGCGCTGCCCGAACCCGACCGCCGGGCGGTGGCGATCGAGGTCGGGATGCAGAACTCGGCGCTGGCTCTCGCGCTGATCTTCGCCTTCTTCGGGGGGCTGGGCGGCATGGCGCTGATCGCCGCCTGGTGGGGCGTGTGGCACCTGATCTCCGGGCTGGCGCTGGCGGGATGGTGGAGCCGGCGCCCGGCGCCCGCGGTCGCGCTCGCGGAGCCGGCCGGTGGCTGAGCTGGCGAGAGTCGCGGTCACCGGTGCGTCGGGCTACCTCGGCGTGCAGGTCGTGGCAGGGCTGCGCACCGCAGGCGTCGAGGTGGTCGGCATCGACGTGCGGCCCGGCCCCGACGCAGCCGGCGAGGTGGTGCTGCTCGACGTGCGCGACGCGGAGCTGGCCCAGGTGCTGCGCGATCGGGGTGTCGACGCGGTGGTGCACCTCGCGGCGATCCTCGAGCCCCCGCCCGGGATGCGCGAGGCCGACGTCCGCGACATCGACGTCGGCGGGACGCGCAACGTGCTCACCGCGTGTCTGGCCGCGGGCGTGACCCACCTCACGGTGGCCTCGTCGGGCGCTGCCTACGGCTACCACCCCAGCAACGCCGGGCGCCGGCTGCGCGAGGACGCGCCGCTGCGGGGCCATGCGCGCTTCGCCTACAGCGCCAACAAGCGCGACGTCGAGGTGCTGCTCGCCGACGCCCGGCGCGAGCACCCGCAGCTCGCCCAGCTGGTGCTGCGTCCCGGCACGGTGCTCGGGGCGACCACCCGCAACCAGATCACCGCGCTGTTCGAGGCCCGCATCGCGCTGGATCTCGCCGGGGTCGCCGTGCCCTTCGTGCTGGTGCTCGACACCGACGTGGTCGCCACGATCGTGCGTGGCGTGCTCACGCGCCACGCCGGGATCTACAACCTCGCCGGTGACGGGGTGGTGACCCTCGCGGACGTCGCCCGCCGGCAGAACAAGCGTCGGGTGGCGCTCCCGCCCGGCGCCCTGGCCCGGGCGCTGGCCGTGCTGCGACCGCTGGGGGTCGTGCGCTACGGCCCGGAGCAGGTCGACTTCCTGCGCTACCGGCCGGTGCTCGCCAACGACGCCTGGAAGCAGGCGTTCCCCGGCCTGCCGACCTGCACCTCGGCGCAGGTGCTCGAGCAGTGGCTGGCCGCGCAGGCGGTGCTCGGCCCGGGTGGTCCGCGATGAGCCGGGTGGTGCTGGGAGCGGATGTGTGCGCGGCCGGCTGGGTCGTGGTGCGGCTCGTCGACGGGATGCTCGACGACGTCGAGGTGGTGGACGAGCTGGCCGCGCACGTGCTGCCCAGGGGTGCCGACGCGCCGCTGGCGGTGGGCATCGACATCCCGATCGGGCTGATCGACGGATCGGATCGCGACGCCGACACCGCCGCCCGGCGCCTGCTGCCGGGCCGGGCGAGCAGCGTGTTCAGCACCCCACCCCGCGTGGTGGTCGAGGGCTGGCGCGAGGGCGGGCTCACCACCCACCGCCAGGCAAACGACGCGGCGGTGGCCGCCACCGGCAAGGGGGTCAGCCAGCAGGCCTGGCGGCTGGTGCCGCGGATCGCCGAGGCGGACGAGCTGGCCGCCGCGGCCGCACCCCG
>SKJO01000218.1 GCA_007121975.1 Nitriliruptoraceae bacterium
GCTGGCCTCGCGTCGGCCCAAGACGAAGGCGATCCACAGCGGGATCGTCGTCGAGGCGTCGGCGAAGCTGTGGATCATGTCGGCCATCAACGCCAGCGAGCCGCTGATGGCGACGATGCCCAGCTGCACGCCCGCGCCCGCGAGCTTCAGCACCAGCGTCTGCTTGGTGACGCGCTCCCCGAGGTGGCTGTCCTCGAGCGCGCGGTCGACCGAGTCGCCCACCCGGTGGTGGTGGGGTGCCAGCAGGTGACGGATCGCGGCCCACGGACCGTGCCGGTGCTCATGGCCGTGCTCGTGATCGTGGCGGTGGTCCTGATCGTGGCCGTGCTCGTGATCGCGGTGGGGGCCGTCATCGCGGCGGCCATCACCCGGCGCCCTGCCCTGCGGCTGCTGGTCGGTCACCGACGGCCTCCTGCACCCGGAGTCCCACGCCCGGCGTGGGACCGGCTCCGACCAGGATCCGCACGCAAGGTCGGAGCCTACGTCGGTGACCGGCCCGGGTCCCGCGAGCGGTTCGCACCGCCGCGATCCCGCGGGTCGGGCGCCGCGCCGGGATCCGTGGGCCGGGCCGGTACCCGCCGGCTCAGGTCAGGTCGTCGGCGGGACCGTTGCTGCGCCGCTTTGCCTTGCGTTCGGCTTCCTGGACGTGGCGGCGCCCCTCCATCAAGGTGTCGCGGACCCGACGTTCGCCCTCGACCGCGACGGCGTAGTAGGTGCGGTCGAAGGCCTCGACGACCTCGAAGGTCCACATGCCGGGCAGGACGTTGCGGCCCAGCCAGCTCCTGGTGAGCTCATCGGCGAGCTCACCATGGCCGGCGGCACGCAGCTGCTCGAGGCCCTCGCCGAGCGTGTCGTCCACCCACCCGATGCGCTGGTGGAACTCATAGAGCGCACCGCGGGCCCGTTCGAGCAGCTCGAAGGCCTCCCCGATCTTGCCGACCGCATCGACCGTCGCATCGTCGATGCCGTCAGGTCGCTGGTGTGCCGCGTCCGGCTGCTGTGCCATCTCTTCTCCGCTGTGCTGGATCGTCTGCGTCACGTTCGAACGTGCACGGGATCGCCGAGCGGCACCATGACCGAACGGTCACCGCTGAGCCACGCGGCGCTTCGTAGCCTCGAGGTGGACGTCCCCACCGACCGGGAGACGGACGTGGACTTCATCGCTGGCCCTCCGCCGGACCCCGTCGACGCGTCCGAGCACCTCACCACCGCGCTGTGGCGTCGCGCCGACGACCCGGCTGAAGCGCTGCGGTTCCACGACGGGCACGGCTGGGTATCGCTGAGCTGGCAGGAGCTCGCACACCGCGTGCGGGAGGTGGCGGCCGGCCTCATCGCCCTCGGGATCGAGCCCGGCGACCCGGTGGCCATCATGAGCCCGACACGGCCTGAGTGGACCATCGCGGACCTGGCCATCCTGGCCGCCGCGGGCGTCACGGTGCCGGTGTACGAGACGGCCTCGCAAGAGCGCTGCGCCTGGGTGCTTCGCAACACCTCGGCCCGCCTCGTGCTCGCGGGGTCCCGGGAGCTGGCCGAACGGATCGACGGTGTCCGGGACGAGGTCGAAGGCCTGGAACAGATCCTGGTGTTCGACGAGGGCGCGCTCGACGAGCTCGCCGCAGGCGCCCACGACGACGCGCGGGCCGCACTTGATCGTCGCCTGGCCGCGCTGCGGGGCGATGCCGTCGCCTCCATCGTGCACACCTCGGGGACCACCGGTCAGCCCAAGGGCTGCGTGCTGACCCATCATCACCTCGTCTGGACAACGCGCCAGTCACTGCGAGCGGTCGAGGTCGCCTTCCGTGGTGAGCGGCCCTCCACCCTGCTGTACCTGCCGCTGGCGCACGTCTTCGCGCGGATCATCCAGTTCGCTGGTCTGGAGGCGGGAGCACTGATCGGCTACGCCCGGTCCCGAGACCAGCTCCCCGAGGACCTCCAGGCGGTGCGACCCCGCTTCCTGCTCGGCGTCCCCCGGGTCTTCGAGAAGGTCGCTGAAGCCATGGGCGAGCAGGCGACCTCGCACCTGGCGCGCCGGGTGGTGGAGCTGGCCGAGCAGGCCGCCGGGGAGCTCGCGCAGGATCCATCCCCCGGACTCACCACCCGGGTCAAGGCGATGATCGCCGAGGTGCTGGTCTACCGCCGGGTGCGGGCCGCGCTCGGCGGCGAGGTCCGCTACGCCCTGTCGGGAGGAGGTCCGCTGAGCGACGACGTCGTGCACCTCCTCGCGGCGGCCGGGATGACCATCGTGCAGGGCTACGGCCTGACCGAGACCAGCGCCCCGGCCACGATCGACCGCCCCGACGCACCTCGCGTCGGGACCGTCGGCCGCCCGATTCCCGGGGTCGAGGTCCGCATCGACGATCACGGCGAGGTCCTCGTTCGTGGGCCCAACGTGTTCGCGGGCTACCACCGGGACGAGCAGGCCACCGCGGAGGCGATCAGCGAGGACGGCTGGCTGCGCACCGGGGACCTCGGTGAACTCGACGAGGACGGCTGTCTGCGCATCACGGGCCGCACCAAAGCGCTGATCGTGACCGCCGGCGGCAAGAACGTCGCTCCCGAGCCCCTCGAGGAGTCCCTGCGTGCCCACCCGTTGATCGCCCATCCGGTCGTCATCGGTGACGGCCGACCGTTCGTCGCAGCACTGATCGCGATCGATCCCGATGCTGCCGAACGCTTCGCCGAGCAACGCGGGGACGCTGACCCCGCAGCACGGCACCAGGACCCAGGAGTCCTCGAGGAGATCTCCGAAGCCGTCGAGGTGGCGAACCGGCAGGTGTCGCGGGCGGAGGCCATCCGGGACTTCCGGATCCTCGAGCGTCCCCTGCTCGTCGCGCATGACGAGTTGACGCCGACGCACAAACCACGGCGAAGCACGGTCGTCGAGCACTTCGCCGAGGTCGTCGACGACATCTACCAGGACCGGGCCGGGGACGACACCAGGTAGCGACCGCCCGCAGTGCTCCGAGCGTTTCTCCGCCACCGCCCGACACGCTTCGCTAGGGTCCGCGGCGCGGAGGGAGACCGCATCACAACCCGGGAGCCTCATGGTGGAGAGCCTGGCTGTTCTGTCCCTGCTTGCGTTCCTACCGATCCTGACGATCGGTGTCCTGATGGTCGGCTTCCGATGGCCCGCCCGGGACGGCATGGCCGTCGGGTTCGTGGTCACCGCAGTCACCGCCTGGCTGGTCTGGGACGTCGAGCCGATCGCGATCGCCGCCTCGGTGATCGAGGGGCTCGGTATCTCGCTCGACATCCTCTACATCGTGTTCGGGGCCCTGCTGCTGCTGGCCACCCTCAACGCCTCCGGGGCGATGTCCTCGATCCGGGCGGGCTTCACCCGCATCAGTCCGGACCGGCGGGTCCAGGCGATCATCATCGCCTGGCTGTTCGGCTCCTTCATCGAGGGCGCGTCGGGCTTCGGGACCCCCGCCGCGGTCGCCGCCCCACTGCTGCTCGCGCTGGGCTTCCCCGCCATGGCCGCCGTGATGTGCGGGCTGATCATCCAGTCCACTCCCGTGACCTTCGGCGCGCTCGGGACCCCCATCATCATCGGCGTGAACCGGGGCCTGAGCGCGACCGCGGCCGAGGATGCGATCGTCGCCGACGGCGGCTCCCTCCAGGGCTACCTCGGCGAGGTGGCGCTGACCGCGGCGACCGTGCACGGGGTCGTCGGGATGCTCGTGCCCCTGTTCATGGTCAGCCTGCTGACCCGGTTCTTCGGCCCCAACAAGCGCTTCAGCGA
>SKJO01000367.1 GCA_007121975.1 Nitriliruptoraceae bacterium
GACCTCGGTGCACAGGTCGACGGCCTGCACGGCCTGCTCGTGGGTGTAGACGTCGGCGGGTGTACCGCCCGGCAGCGCGTCGGGGTACCGGCTGGGGATGTAGTGCTGGTCGAGCGTCGACCAGGCGCCGCAGTGTGGTGCCAGTACCGGGTGGCGGCTCGCCGCCTCACGGCACACTGCGGCCACGCTGTGGCCGAGCACGATGTCGGCACCATCGTGGTACAGCAGGCCCTTGAGCGCCTTCTCGGCCGCCTGCTGGGCCAGGAAGCACGCCACCGGGTAACGCCCGTGCTCCACGAGCAGTTCGGCGGTGACGAGGTCGTGCAGCGCCTGCGCGACCCAGCGTCGGCCCGCGCGGGTGGTGTCGTGGCTCATCGTTCGCGCCGCCCGCGTGCCCGGACGTCGTCGAGGAAACGGCCACCGGCGTCGAACTCCTCGGGGGTGACCACGAACAGGTCGACGGGCACGGTCACCGCCAACTGCTCGCGCAGGGCCACGGCCCGTTCGACCGGCCCCAGATCGCTGCGTTGCACGACGAGCAGGTCGAGGTCGCTGGTCGCGTGCACCGTCCCCGTGATGCTGGAGCCGAAGCGCCACACCTGCTCGACGTCGTCGCGGTCCACGAGCAGCGTGAGGATGCGGGCGAACTCCGCCTCGAGCCGGTCATGGACCTCGCACGGATCCGACCAGATCGCCACCCGCAACGCAGCGTCCTTGCTCGACTGCCCCAAGGCTACGCGTCCTGGTCGCTCGGGGCGCTGCCCCCGGCGAGGTACACGACGTCGGGTTCGCCCCGCGGCACCGGCACCTCCCGGCGTTCGACCGCAGTGAAGTGTCGGGCGAGCGCCGCCTCGAAGCTCGGACTGCGCGCGGCGGACCACACGCCGAGCACCCCGCCGGGCGCGAGCCGGGCCTGCAGCGCGCTCAGCCCCGCCGCGCCGTACAGCCACGCGTTGCCGGGGCTCACCGTCCAGTCGGGACCGTTGTCGACGTCGAGGCAGATCGCATCGAACCCGGCCTCGCCCGGCCGGTGCAGCCAGGCCACCAGGTCATCGACGACGCAGCGGACCCGGGGGTCGTCGACGCGGCCGCCGGTGCGCCGCGCGGTGGCCTCGCGGTTGAACGCGACCACGGCCGACTCCCACTCGACCACGACCACCTCGGCGACCTCGGGGGCCGCGAGCGCCTCGGCCAGCGACCAGCCCACTCCCAGGCCCCCCAGCAGCACCCGTCGGGCCTGCGCCTGCCGCTGCAGTGCCCAGCGCACCAGCAGGCGCTCGGAGCGTCCGTTGCGGGTGTCCATCAGGAACACCCCGTTGCTGATGATCTCGTACTCCCCGGCACGCTCGCGCAGGACGAGCTCGCCGGCCCGTCCCTGACGGCGCCAGGTCAGCTCCACAGCCGGTCGGACAGTTCCCGCCACAGTGCCCGGTAGGCCCGGGCGGCCACCGAGCCGGGCGAGAAGCTCGTGACCGGACCGCGTTCGGGTCCCATCTGCTCCACCGCGGTGGAGTTCGGGATCACCGCGGTGAGCATGTCGGGGCGTTCGAGCAGCGAATCGGCGATCTGCCGTTGCAACGGCTTGCGCCGGTCGAGCATCGACACGTGTGCGAGCAGCTCGGGCCGGGGGGCGCGGGCAGCCACCAACTCCTCGAGCTGGGTGAGCGTCACCACCGCCAGGGTGCTGGGGATGACCGGTACGAGCAGCACGTCGCTGGCCCGCAGCGCCCCCTCGAAGGCCAGCGAGGCTCCGGCCGGGCAGTCCAGGATCACCACGTCGTAGGCGTCGTGCAGCGGTCGCAGCAGATCGGCCAGCCGCCGGTGGCGCTCCCCGCCGGCATCGAGGTGCAGGTCGAGGAAGCGCAGCGAGCGGTCCGAGGGCAGCAGGTGCAGGCCGTCGACCGTGGTCGCCCGCACGTGCCGGCCCAGCGTGGCGTCGGCGGCGATCAGCCCACGGGCTCCCCGCCCGGCCAGCCGGTGCTCGACGCGCAGCAGGTAGGTCGCCGATCCCTGCGGGTCGAGGTCCCACACCAGCACCCGTGCGCCCCACCGGGTGGCCTCGGCAGCGAGGTTGACGGCGCTGGCGGTCTTGCCGACCCCGCCCTTGATGCTGCCCGACGCGATGATCTTCATCGTGACATCCGGCTCAGCAGCTTCTCGAGCTCACGGTGCGGCCCCGGCCGGTCGTAGGCCGCGAACCGTTCACCGAACTCGGCCCGGGCGGCCTGCTGGCGGCTCTCGAGCATCCGGGCCAGCTCCTCCACCGCCTCGGTCGTCGCGGCGCCGACCGGTTCGTGTCCGGCCAGGCTGGTCACCACCTCGCGCAGCTCGTCGGCCTGGATCTGGGTGTCCTGATGCTCGCCGAGGTTGTCCTGCAGTTGCTTGAGGTGGCGGGTGATCGTGCGACGCCGCTTCTGGCCGCCGAGGTCCCCGAAGCTGTCGAGCAGGTAGCGCAGCCGCTTGGCGTCCTTGCGCAGCTCGTGCAGGTCGGTTGCCGGCGACGCCTCGGTGATGGCCCGGCCGTCCTCGAGCACGCCGGCCTGGGCGGCGGCGATACGTGCGGCCACGATCCGGCCCAGCGGTGCCATCGCCCGGCGGCCACCGTTGACGTCGATCTCGGGTCGGTCGAGCCAGGCGCGCACCTCGGCGCGCAGCTGCGCGGCACGCACAGAGCGCAGGGCTTCGGTGACCCGGCGGTGTTCCTGTTCGCGTCGTAGGGCGAGCTCGCTGCGCACCGGAAGCAGCGCGCGGCGGGAGGCGGGGGACAACTCGCCGGTGAGCTCGTCCCACTCCTCGAAGTAGACGTCGAAGTCCCGCGCCGGACCAGTCAGCCGGCCGAGCCAGGCGAACTCGGCGCGCAGGTGGCGGCGCTGGTCGGGATCCAGCACCTGGCGCCCCTCGCCGAGGACCGAGCGGGTGCGGCGCACCGCGATGCGCAGGTCGTGGAGGAACTCGATGTCGAGGTGGTCGGCGGTGCCCTCCCAGTTGGCCTCCAGCGCCACGAAGCAGGCCTGCAGGACGGTGCGGTAGCCGTCGAGCGCGGGGCCGTCGCGGTCCAGCACCGGGATAACCAGTCCGTCGAAGCCGGTCGGGTCGATCCCGGCCAGCGCCATCCCCCGCTCGAGCAGGTCGCCGGTGAACGGTCGCAGCCCGGTGCGCTCCAGGCGCTTGCGCAGCTGGCGGGCGAGCTTCTCTCCGCCGGGCAGCTGCTCCACCTCGAACACCGTGCGGTTGGCGGGCACGGCGCCGGGCAGCTCCACCTCGGTGTCGAGGTGGAGGCGTACGAGCGGAGCGCCGGCCGGCCCGGGCAGCTCGCCGGTCCGGCGGACCGAGTCCACCGTGAGCTGGGCCAGCGGCACCCGCAGCCCGCAGACCGCCGCGAGCCGCGCGCGCATTGGTCCGCCGGGCAGCGCGGCCAGCTCCAGCACGCGTGGTGGATCCGAGGGTGGCGCGTCGGCCAGGGGCAGATGGGCGGGCACCCCGGTCCCACCGGTGAGCACCAGCTCGTCGCCGGAGGCCTCCTGGAGCCGCGAACGTCGTTCGAGCCGCAGTCCGGCGGCGTGCAGCAGGCCGTCGAAGGTGTCGTACCGGGTGCGCCGCATCCGGTGCGGCGGACCCGGTTCGATCCCGGTCTCGCGTAGCAGGTCGTCGAACACCGGCCGCGCGCCCGCATCGGTGCCGTAGGTGACGCTGGGCATGGTCACAGGATCCAGGGTCGGTGGGTGGCGCATCGAAGCGC
>SKJO01000463.1 GCA_007121975.1 Nitriliruptoraceae bacterium
CCGAGCCGGGCCAGGCGCTGGGCCTCCTCGAGGTGCCGCCGGGTGTCCTCGAGCTCGGTGTGTCGACGCTTGTGGGCCGACACGTCGGAGACCACCGCCGAGACCCGATCCAGCGCACCGTCGGGGGTGCGGTGCACCCGGGCGGCGACCTGCACCCACACGCTGGTGCCGTTGCGGTGGCGCAGCGCATGCTCGGCGCGGATCGGCGCGTTGCCGTCGACCTGCGGGCCCTCGCCCCACGGCGCGAGCGCCGCCGCCTCGTCGTCGGCCAGCAGCTCGGCCGCCGGCCGGCCGTGCAGCCCGCCCGGATCCATCCCGAGCATCGTGGCCATCCGGTGGTTGGCGTAGGTGATGGTCCCGGTCGCGTCCAGCTCCAGGATCCCCTCCTCCGACAGCTCGACGAGGTCCCGGAAGTGACGCAGTCCCTCGCGTTCCTCGTAGGCTGCGGTGATGTCCTGGAAGGTCCCGTAGACCTGCACCACACGTCCGGCGCGGGACTGGGCGCGGCCGGTCGCCCGGACCCAGCGGTCTCCCCCGTGCGCCGGGATGAACGCCAGCTCCAGGTCGAAGGGCTCGCCCTGCTCCACGAGCCGGTCCAGCGCCGGTTCGAGCAGGCGCCGGGCCGACGGAGGGTAGAAGCGCAGTGCGTCGCCGAGCTTCTCGCCGGCGGAGTCGAGCCCGTGCAGCGCCCGGGTCACCGGCGACCAGAAGGTCCGGCCGGTGTCGAGTTGCAGCTCCCAGGTCCCGACCCCGGTGACCTGCTCGAGTTCCTCGGCGACGGCCTGGCGTCGGCGCTCCTCGGTCACGTCCCGGACCACCGAGTACACCCGGCGCTGCGCGAGTGACGGCACCGACTGCCAGCGCAGCCAGCGGTAGCTGCCGTCCCGGTGGCGGTAGCGGTTCTCGAAGCCCTCACCGGGCTCGCCGCGCAGAACGCGCGCGCCGGCCTTCCGGGTGGGCTCGCGGTCGTCGGGGTGCAGGAAGTCGACGGAGGGACGTGCGGTGAGCTCCTGCGCGCTCCAGCCCAGCGTCGTCGTCCACGACGGACTGACCGTCAGCAGCCAGCCGTCGAAGCTCGAGATGGCCAGCAGGTCCGAAGCCAGCTCGAAGAAGCGGGCGAGCTCCGCGGCGTCCTGGCGGGTCACGACGTCGGTCCTGCCCCGTCACCCGGTCGCTCGATGGTCGGCAGGTCGAACCAGAAGCAGGTGTGTCCTGGCTGCGAATCGAACCCGATCCGTCCGCCGAGCCGTTCCACGATCTGCTGGCAGATCGCCAGGCCGAGCCCGCTGCCCCCCCGGCTGCGGGCGTCACTTGGGTCCGCCTGGGCGAAACGTTCGAACACCCGCTCGCGGAACTCAGGGGGGACCCCGGCTCCGTGGTCCACGACCTCGGTGCGGGCCCAGCCGTTCTTGGCGTGCACCTGCAGTTCCACCAGCGAACCCGGCGGGGCGTAGCGCGTCGCGTTGGCCAGCAGGTTGGTGAGCACCTGGCCGACGCGGCCCGGATCCACCTCGACCCAGACCGGCGCCGAGCGGGTCACCGCGACGGCGGTGTCCCCGGCCAGGGCGGTCGGGGCGATGTCCTCGACCGCGCGCTCCACCAGGTCGGTCAGCAGGTGGGGCGCGAGGGTGAAGGAGTCGCCGCGCTCGCGCAGGCCATCGAGGTCGAGCAGGTCGTCGATCAGGGCGCGCAGCCGCAGGGTGTTGCTGCGGGCCACCTCGACCAGTTGGGTGGCGACGGGGTCCAGTGGCCCGGTCACCGGTGAGGCGAGCGTCTCGAGCGCGCCGCCGATGACCGTCAGCGGGGTGCGCAGCTCATGGCTGACGGTGGAGACCAGGGCTTCGGTGGCGGCCCGGGCGTCGTGGCGTTCGCTGACGTCGGTGGTGGCCCCGGAGATCCGCACCGGGCGGCCGTGTGCGTCGTACTCGATCAGTCCGCGGATGACGACGGGGACGAGGTGGCCCTGCTTGTGCCGGGCGCGTCCCGACACCGCGAAGGTCGACTCGCGCCGGGCGATGACCTGCTCGGTGACCGCATCGATCGCCCGCAGGTCGTCGGGGTGGGTCAGCGCCCGCCAGGTGTCGTAGGTGTCGGGCAGCTCGCCGGGTTCGTAGCCGTGCAGCTGCAGCCAGCGATCGGAGTGCACGACCCGGCCGGTGGTCAGGTCGGTGTCCCACCAGCCGTCGTTGGTCGCGGTCAGCACGCGCTGGAGGCGCTGCTCGCTGGAGCGCAGGGCCGCCTGCGCCTCGGTGAGGTCGGTGACGTCCTGCACCGTGCCCCGCAGCCGCCGCAGCCCACCGTGCGGACCGGCGTCGAAGGTGCCGAGCACCCGCACCGAGCGGACCTGCCCGTCCGGCCGCACGATGCGGTGCACGACGTCGACCCGGCCCTGCTCCTCGACCTCACGCAGCGCGGCCTCGAAGCGCGGCAGGTCCTCGGGGTGCACGACGGTGCGCATCTCGGCGAGGGTAATCGGCTCGGAGCGAGGCGACCAGCCGAAGATCTCGGCGACCAGCGGCGACCACCGCGCCTCCCCGAGATCCAGATCGGCCGCGAAATGCCCGAGCCTCGCGATCTGCTGGGTGTCGGTGAGCTGGTCGCGGGCCCGGGTGAGCTCGAGGTGCCGCTCGCGCTGCGGGGTGATGTCGTGGAAGGCGCCGTAGACCTCGATGACCCGGCCGTCGCGCTGCCGGGCCCGGCCGGTGGTGCGGATCCAGCGGTGCTCACCGTGGAGGGTGCGGAAGGGCAGCTCGAGGTCGTAGGGCTCACCGTGCTCGATCAGCCGGGAGACGGCGGGTTCGAGCGCGGCGCGGGCCTCCGGGGGGTAGTGCTCGAGACCGTCGTCGACACCCGGGCGGAAGGTGGCCGGATCGGTGCCGTAGATCGCGTGGACGCCGGCCGACCAGCCGGTCCGACCCGTGTCGAGGTCGAGGTCCCAGGTGCCCACGCCGCTGACCCGCTCGATCTCTTCGAGCCGCGCCTGG
Source organism: Nitriliruptoraceae bacterium (assembly GCA_007121975.1). Taxonomy (GTDB): domain Bacteria; phylum Actinomycetota; class Nitriliruptoria; order Nitriliruptorales; family Nitriliruptoraceae; genus SKJO01. The sequence goes on from SKJO01000463.1 coordinate 2,985, forward strand.
CGCCGACGGTCCTCGGTGACGTCGCGCACCACCGCATAGATGCGTTCCTCCTCGACGTCCGGGACCGAGGACCAGCGCAGCCAGCGGTAGCCGCCCGCGGCATGCCGGTAGCGGTTCTCGAAGCCCTCGACGGGCTCGCCGGTGAGCAACCGCTGGGCGTTGGCCGTGGTGGCCTCCACGTCGTCGGGGTGCACCAGCTCGAGGTAGGCGTGGCCGACCAGCTGCTCGGCGGGCCATCCGAGCAGCGCGGTCCAGGCCGGGTTGACCGCGACCAGCCGGCCGGCGAAGTCGGCGACGCACAGCAGCTGGGAGGACACGTCGAACAGCCGGTGCAGTCCACACGAGGTCACGGTGCCGTCCGGGCGCACCGCGACGTGGTCGAGGTCCCAGTCCACGGGCTCGCTCCACGGTCGGGACGGTCGGCCGTCAGGGCCGAGCGACCGGACGCGCGTCCAGCGTGCCGGTCGGCCTCGTAACCTAGCGGCGCCCGAACCGTGGGGCACGGCCTCGGGTGACCGCCGGAGGCTCGCCCGGCATCGCGCTGCGCTCCCGCGTTCGTCGACCGTCAGGATCGTCGTGAAGACCCTCATCCGTGCGCTCGCTGCGCTCGTGACCCGCGTTCCCGGCCTGGTGGTGGCGGCGACGATCGTGCTCACGGCGGTCCTCGCCGGGTTGGCAACGACCGCCGAGACGGCGACCGGCCAGGAGGGCTTCGCGCCCGAGTCCGAGGAGATCCTCGCCTCGGAGCGGATCGG
>SKJO01000261.1 GCA_007121975.1 Nitriliruptoraceae bacterium
CCGGTCGCGGCCGCGGCGGCGATCGCCGACGAGCTTGGCGGGTGCTGAGGGCGGCGAGCCGGGTAGGGCGGCTGACCGGTGCGGCTGCGCGGGAGGGACGGCGAGCCGGGTGGGTGCCGAGGGCCGCCAGGTGGGCGATTAGTGCCTCAAAGTGGGCGTTTATCGCTCGGGTATTCCCCCGACCGGCCGACTTCGTGCGCAACGGTCCGGCAGAGCGAGCGCTTAACGCGCGTTCGGGGGTGGAGGCGGCTCCGATCGTGCAGGAACTCGCGTGGGCGCGAGTTCTGAGCCGTTGTGGGGGGCGACGGAGGGCGAAACTCGCGTCAGCGCAAGTTCTTGACCACGCAGCCGCTCTGGCCGGTGAACTGCGGTGGCCGGGGCCGATAACGGGGCGGGCGGTGGGACCTCGGGGGGTCCCACCGCCCGCATGCGCCGTTCGGCTGGCCGGCCAGGCTCTGTCGGCGAGGGTCAGCCCTCGCCGCCGGGGCTCAGCCCTCGCCACCGGGTGGGGTCGGTCCGAACCACAGGAAGGTGCGGGCCAGGAACGTCGCCATCTGCCCACGCGTCACGTTGCGGTCGGGGCCGAAGTTGCCGTCCGCGAACCCGCCCGCGATGCCGGCTTCGGCGACCGCCGCGATGGACGGGGCGTGGACGTTGCCGGGTGCGACGTCGGGGAAGGGTGGGGGGTCGGTGGCGGGTTCGAGGTCGCTGGATGCCCGGACCAGGAAGGTGGCCATCTGCGCGCGGGTCACCTGCTGGTTGGGCCCGAACGTGCCGTCCTGGAACCCGGTGGTGATCTCCGCCTCAGCGACGGCGGCGATGGAGGGGGCGTGGACGTTGTCGGGGGCGACGTCGGGGAACGGTGGGGGGTCGGTGGCGGGTTCGAGGTCGTTGGAGGCCCGGACCAGGAAGGTGGCCATCTGCGCGCGGGTCACCTCCAGGTTCGGGCCGAAGGTGCCGTCCTGGAACCCGGTGGTGATGTCGGCGGCCGCGACCCACGCGATGCCGTCGGCATGCGGGTTGTCGTCGGCGACGTCGGAGAAGACCTCGGCGGCCGCTGGCGGCACCGGTACCGGCAGAGGATCGGGGTCCTCGGTCACGTCCGGGTCGGTGGCGTCGCCATCGTCCGGGTCGGGGGCGTCGCCGTCGTCCGGGTCGGTGGTGTCGTCGTCGGGGTCGGGGGCGTCGCCGTCGTCCGGGTCGGTGGTGTCGTCGTCGGGGGCGTCGCCATTGTCGGGGTCGGGGGTGTCGTCGTCGGGGGTGTCGCCGTCATCCGGGTCGGTGGCGTCATCGTCGGGGTCAGCCTCGAAGTCGGGCAGTACCTCGATGCCAGCGATCTCCTCGATCCAGGACCGGTAGAAGGCAACCGACGCGTAGGCGGCCGGCAGGGTGTGGGCACCGCAAGCGACGTCCTGGCCGTAGTTGGTCACGCCGACCTGCCACAGCTGCCCGTCGCGCTCGACGAGCAGCGGACCACCGCTGTCGCCCACGCACGTGTCGGCGAAGTCGCCGCCGGCGCACACGTGACGGTCGAGGTCGAACGCGTCGAAGCCGTAGCTGCTGCGGCACAGCTCTCCATCAACCACCGGGACCACGGCGCGCTGCAGGACCGAAGCGGGCTGGTTGGGCGCGAACTCACCCCAGCCGGCGATGACGGCGTCCTGGCCGACCGGGATCGGCGTGCCGGTTGCGACCAGCGGTTGGGCCGGCTGGTCGGTGGGCTGAGCAAGGCGCACCAGGGCGACATCGCCCCGGTACTCGACGCCGGGGGTACCGGCTTGCGGGTCCCAGTCGGGGTGGAGGAAGAACTCCGCGGCCGGGAACACGTTGTCCACGGTGAGTTCGTCGAGGTCGGCCTCGCCGAGATAGACGGACACGACCTCGGTGCCGGTGTCCTCGAAGCAGTGGGCGGCGGTGAGCACCCACTCGGGTGCGATCACGGTGCCGGTGCAGCCCGCCCCTTCCTGTGAGCCCGGCTCGGACTGGATCGCGACGAACGCCAGCGAGGGAAGCTCGGCGATGTCGGCGTCGACCCCGCCGAAGACCCGCGGCTGGATCGTCGGCGCGTCCGCGGCCCCGGCGATGCTGGTCGGCAGCAGGGCGGCGACGAGCACGGCGCTGATCAGCAGCGCGGGCAGGCGCCGCCGGCGTCGTGGGTCGCGGTGGGCAGACGGAGAGGCGGGCATGAGCGCTCCTGACAGCACGGGGGGATCGGCGGGGGACGGCCCGTCCCTCCCATCGACCGTGGATCGGGCGACCTTAGCCTCGGGCGGGCCGGAGCGGCGCGGGCCCATGCGCCGGGCTCAGTCCGGCGGCGTTGGCGCCGCCGTCGGGTGCACCCCGTAGGTGGCGCGGTAGGCCGCGATGCGGGCGAGGTCGTCCGCGCCGAGGACCGGGCGGCCTGCCACCTCGACGTCGGCGAGGTGGGCGACGATGTCGTCGATGGTGGCCAGCGCCACGACCTCGAAGCCGAACGCCTCGGCCAGCTCGTCCACCGCCGAGCGATCCGGCCGGGTTCCCTGCTCGCGGCGGTCCACGCCGACGACCAGCCCCACCACCTCGACGTCGGCGGCGGCGGTCAGCTTGGGCATGGTCTCGCGGATCGAGGTGCCGGCGGTGGTGACGTCCTCGACGATCACGACCCGGTCGCCGTCGGCCAGTTGGTGGCCGACCAACCCGCCGCCCTCCCCGTGGTCCTTGACCTCCTTGCGGTCGTAGCAGAAGCCGACGTCGAGGTGGTGGTGGGCCGCGAGCGCGATGGTGGTGGTGACCGCCAGCGGGATGCCCTTGTAGGCCGGGCCGAACACCACGTCGACGTCTGTGCCGAAGCGTTCGGCGATCGCGGCGGCGTAGAAGCGGCCCTGCTCGGCGACCTGCGCGCCGGTGCGCACCCGGCCGGCGTTGACGAAGTAGGGGGTGGGCCGGCCCGACTTGGCCACGAAGTCGCCGAAGGTGAGTGCCTCGCAGCGCACGAGGAAGTCGAGGAAGGCGGCAGCGGTGTCGCTCACGGCGGGGGCGGTGTCGCTCACGGCGGGCGCGGCAGGCGCGGCAGGCGCGGCAGGTGCAGCAGGGACGTCGGGTGCGTCGGATGCGTCGGACATCACGGCTCCTCGGGCAGCGGCAGGGGCAGCTGGCGCTCGCGGGCGGCGAGCTCGGCCTCGACCACGGCCACCACGTCGTCCCAGGTGTAGGCGCGAGGGCCGGGCAGGTGCCGGTTGTAGGGCTGGTCGAACACGATCGCGGGTCGGCCGGTGGCCCGCAGCGCCAGCACGTTGCCCGGGGCGTCGTCGACGTACAGGTCGGCGCCGACGTCGGGCTTGTCGCCGATGAAGCACAGGTCGCGGTAGGGCAGGTTGTGCGCGTCGAGCCAGCCGGCCGTGTCGGCGGCGGTGGTTTCGTGGGCCCAGTTGACGCACAGCCGGTGGGTGATGATCCGGATCCACACGCCCCGGTCCGACAGCCGCCAGAGGGCCTCGGACACCCCCGGCAACGGTGCCATGTGCCGGAACATGCGGTCCTCGACGACCGCGAGGCGATGGGCCCGCTCGAACGCTTCGGCGCTGAGGCCCCACTGCGAGTAGCTGTCGTGGACGGTCTGGGGGGCGAGCTTCGCGGGATCGAGGTCGAGCTGCCGGGCGACCGATGCGCGGAACGCCGCCTCGTAGTCGGCGCACACGCCGTCGAGGTCGACCCCGAGGACGAGGCTGGCGGTGGGGGGCACGACGGGCCTCC
>SKJO01000256.1 GCA_007121975.1 Nitriliruptoraceae bacterium
CCGCCCACGCCCTGCCCGAGGTGGTCACGGCCGTGCAGGAGCAGGCCGCCCGGCTGCTGCACTCCTCGACGCTGTACCTCGTCGAGCAGCAGATCGAGCTCGCCGAGCAGATCGCCCGGCTCGCGCCGATGCCCGACGCCAAGGTGTTCTTCACCACCTCGGGCACCGAGGCCAACGAGGCGGCGATGCTGCTGGCCTGCACCGCCCGGCGCTCCTCGCAGGTGCTCGCGGTGCGCAACTCCTACCACGGCCGGTCGTTCGCGACCATGGCGGTGACCGGCAACCGTGGGTGGTCGGCCTCGGCGCTCTCGCCGGTCGACGTCAAGTACGTGCACGGCGGCTACCGGCTGCGCTCGCCCTACCGCCACCTCGACGACGAGGCCTACATCGCCGCGTGTGTCGCCGACCTGCGCGACGTGATCGCCACCCAGACCGCCGGGGACGTCGCCTGCCTCATCGCCGAGCCGATCCAGGGCGTGGGCGGGTTCGCGGTGCCGCCCGACGGGCTGCTCGGCGCCTTGCAGCAGGTCTGCGACGAGCACGGCATCCTGCTCGTGTCCGACGAGGTCCAGACCGGCTGGGGGCGCACCGGCGAGCACTTCTGGGGCATCGAGGCCCACGACGCCGTGCCCGATCTGCTGACCTTCGCCAAGGGCCTGGGCAACGGGCTCACCCTGGCCGGGGTGGTGGGCCGGGCCGAGGTCATGGACGTCATCACGGCCAACTCGATCTCGACCTTCGGGGGCAACCCCCTGTCGTGCGCCGGGGCGCTGGCCAACCTGCGCTACCTGCTCGAGCACGACCTGCAGGGCAACGCGGCCAAGATCGGCGGGGTGCTGCACGCCGAGCTCACCCGGCGCACGCTGCACCTGCCCGGCGTGGCCGAGGTCCGCGGCAAGGGACTGATGCTCGGTGTGGAGCTGGTCCGGCCCGGCAGCCTCGAGCCCGACGCGCCGGCCGCCGGCGCGGTGCTCGAGGCGACCCGACGCCGCGGGGTACTGATCGGCAAGGGAGGGCTGCACGGCAACGTGCTGCGCATCGCCCCGCCGATGACCATCACGGCCGACGAGGCCGACGAGGGGCTGGCGGCGATCGCCGCTGCGCTCGAGGAGGTGTGCGCATGACCGAGATGCTGCGTGAGCCGCGGGTGCGCACCGCACCGGCGCCCGAACCGGCCGCCGCCTCCGGCACCAAGCTCCCGGCGGTGGCCATGCAGGGGGTCACCAAGCGCTTCGGAGGTGGCCGAGGTGGCGAGCCGGTGGTCGCGGTCGACGACCTCGACCTCGAGATCCGCGACGGCGAGTTCTTCTCGCTGCTCGGGCCCTCGGGCTGCGGCAAGACCACCTCGCTGCGCATGATCGCCGGGTTCGAGTACCCGAGTGCCGGCAGCGTGCGGATCTTCGATCAGGAGGTCGGGCTCGAACCGCCCAACCGCCGACCGGTCAACACCGTGTTCCAGTCCTACGCGCTGTTCCCCCACATGACCGTGGTGCAGAACATCGCCTTCGGCCTCGAGATGCAGAAGGTGCCGAGCGGCGAGATCGCCACCCGGGTGGGCGAGGTGCTCGAGCTCGTGCAGCTGTCGGGCCAGGCTCGGCGCCGGCCCACCCAGCTCTCCGGCGGCCAGCAGCAACGCGTCGCGCTGGCCCGCGCCCTGGTCAACCATCCCAAGGTCCTGCTGCTCGACGAGCCGCTCGGCGCCCTCGACCTCAAGCTGCGTCAGGCCATGCAGCTCGAGCTCAAGCGCATCCAGGAGCAGGTCGGCATCACCTTCGTCTACGTCACCCACGATCAGGAGGAGGCGCTGACGATGTCGGACCGCATCGGGGTGATGAACCTCGGCCAGCTGCTGCAGGTCGGCCCCCCCGAGGCGATCTACGACACGCCGCGCACCCGCTTCGTGGCCGACTTCATCGGCGACACCAACCTGCTGGCCGCCGAGGTGGTGGACGCCCACAGCGCCCGGCTCACCGACGGCACCCTGGTGCGCGTGGCCACCGGTCGACCGACCGGCGCCACGGTGACGCTGGCGATCCGGCCCGAGAAGCTCGGGCTGTGGCATGCGGATGCCGAGCGCGACCTGCGGCTCGACGCGGTGACCGGCCGCATCCGGCGCATGACCTTCCTCGGCAACGCGATCGTCTACGACATCGTGACCGAGACCACCGGCACGCCGGTGGAGCTGACCGTGCGTCAGGGCAACACCCCCGGCATCGAGCACTTCGAGCCCGACGAGCGCGTGCGGGTGCGGTGGTGGCCCACGTCCACCGCCGCGCTCGAGGACTGACGCCGCCATGGCCACCACCCTCGAGCCCCGCACCGCCCCCCCGTCGCACGACGCTGCGCCCGAGCTCGGCCTCGAGGCCGACGCCGAGCGGGCCGAGTCGCGCCGCGGGCTGCTCATCGGCCTGCCGAGCCTTGCCTACCTCGTGGTGTTCTTCGCGCTGCCGCTGCTGATCGTGCTCGTGTACTCGTTCGCGACCCGCAGCCGCACCGGGCGCACCATCCTCGGGGACTGGAACCTCGACAGCTACGCGCGGCTGTTCGACCCCCTGGTGCTCGAGATCGCGCTGCGCTCGCTGTGGCTGGCGCTGCTGACCACCGCGATCTCACTGGCCTTCGGCTACCCGTTCGCCTACTACCTGGCGACCCGCTCCCCGAGGATCCGCGGCATCCTGCTGGTGCTGGTGATGATCCCGTTCTGGTCCAACTTCCTGGTGCGCACCTACGCGTGGCGGGTCATCCTGGGCCGTGACGGACCGTTCGTGCGGTTGCTCGAACCGGTGCTGGGCACCGACGTGCAGCTGCTGTTCACGCCGTTCGCGGTCGTGCTCGGTCTGGTCTACGGCTACATGCCGTTCATGATCCTGCCGCTGTACGCCACCATCGAGCGGCTGGACTTCTCGCTGGTCGAGGCCGCCCGGGACCTGTATGCCTCGGGCTGGCAGGCGTTCGCGAAGGTGACCTGGCCGCTGTCGCGTCCCGGGGTGATCGCCGGCTCGCTGCTGGTGTTCATCCCGTCGTTCGGGGCGTACGTCACCCCCGAGATCCTGGGTGGTGGGCGCACCACGATGCTGGGCAGCTACATCGTGCGCCAGTTCCTCTCGGCCCGTGACTGGCCGTTCGGCTCCGCGCTGTCGGTGGCGGTGCTGCTGGTGATGCTGGCGGCCGCGGTGGTCTACCTGCGCAGTGGAGGGCGGAACCTGTGAGCGTGATCGACGCGGCCTCCGGCCCTCCCCCCGACGTCGCCGACGACTCGGTGGTGCGGCCCAAGCGCACGGTGGAGCGGATCCTGGCCGGCAACGCCTGGATCGTGTTCGCGTTCCTGTACCTGCCGATCCTGCTGCTGGTGGTGCTCTCGTTCAACGACAACCGCACCGTCGGGGTGTGGACCGAGCCCAGCCTGCGCTGGTACCAGGCGATGTTCACCGACCGCAACGTGCTCGGCGCACTGCGCAACTCCCTGGTCGTCGCCTTCATCTCCACGGTCGTGTCCACCGTGCTCGGCACGGCCGCGGCCCTGTCCCTGGAGCGCTTCCGCTACCGGGGTCAGCGCGCCTACGACGGGCTGCTCTACCTCCCGGTCATCATCCCCGATGTCACGATGGCCGTGATGATGCTGCTGTTCTTCGTGCAGGCCTTCGATCTGCTCTCAGCCCTGCTGGGGGTGAACGCGAGCTTCGGCATCGGCACCATCTCGCTGTCGCACATCGCGTTCAACA
>SKJO01000496.1 GCA_007121975.1 Nitriliruptoraceae bacterium
CGTTCGCCGACGGGCTGGTCAAGAACCGGTATGTGGGTCGCACCTTCATCCAGCCGACCCAGACGCTGCGGCAGCTCGGCATCAAGCTCAAGCTCTCGCCGGTGCGTGAGGTGGTGGAGGGACGCCGCCTGGTGGTCGTCGACGACTCCATCGTGCGGGGCAACACCTCGCGCCAGCTGGTCGCGATGCTGCGTGAGGTGGGGGCGCGGGAGGTCCACCTACGCATCACCTCCCCGCCGATCACCGACCCGTGCTACTACGGCATCGACATGGCCAGCCGGGCGGAGCTGATCGGCGCCGACCTCGACGTCGAGGCGATCCGCGACTTCATCGGTGCGGACTCGCTGCACTACCTGTCGCTCGACGGCCTGATCTCGGCGACCCCCCACGAGCGTGACGCGCTGTGCCGCGCCTGCTTCGATGGCCAGTATCCGATCCCGGTGCCCGGCGAGCACGAGAACCTCGCCCAGATCCGGTTCGACTTCTCCGAGCAGAGCTGACCCGCGTCGAGCCGCTCTGATCGGGGGCGATCAGACCTGGGTGGCGCCGAGTACCAGCCAGACCGCGAAAGCGATCGGGGTGAGCGCGACCGCGAGCATCGCGGGCACCGCCAGCCAGCGCACCAGCGCCGCGAGTTCGTCCTGGCCGTCGGTCGCGTCGGCCGCCGGTGGCTTCGGACCGAACGGGCGGGTCGGCGCCGGGTCGAGGGGAGCAGATCGGGGTTCGTCCACGGTTCGGGCAGCGGGGGCGCCAGCGTCCGGGGCGGTGGTGGCAGCGGCCGAGCTGCCGGGAACACCCGGACCAACCGCCCCGCCGGTGTGCGTGGGTTCGAGGCCCGCGTGTTCGACCTCGAGGCAGCGACGGGCCTCGTCGAGCAGGCCGGCGAGGTCGGCTGCAGTCCGCGGTCGGTGCGCCGGATCCGTGGCCAGCGCGGCACCGATCGCCGCGCGCAGGCGCTGGTGGCCGTCAACTCCCGGCCACGAGGCGGTGTCGGGGCCACGTCGGGTGGCGGTGAGCAGCGCCTCGAGGTCGGGGTCGTCGAGGCGGTCGTCGAGCGAAGCGTCGATCGAACCGTCGAGCGAAGCCTCGGGTACGGGGCCGTCGGTGTTCGCCGGCACGCCGGTCGTTGGCACGCCCTGGCCGTGCGACGCGTCGGGGGGCAGGACGCTGGCCGACGCGAGTCGCTGCCGCTCCACCGCGTCGAGTCCGAGCGCCGACGCCAGGGTGACCCCCAGCGCGTAGACATCGGCGGGCGCGTCGACCGGGCTGCCATCGAGCACCTCGGGCGCCACGAACCCCTCGGTGGTCGCATGCGGGGGACCGGCACCGCGCAGCCGGGAGGCCCCGAGGTCGGCGAGCAGTGGTTGATCCTCGCGGTCGAACAGGACGTTGCCGGGCTTGACGTCGCCATGGACGAGGCCAGCGGTGTGGACCGCGGCGAGCGCCGTGGCGAGCCTGGCGCCGAGATCTGCCACCTCGACGGGGGCCAGGGGGCCGTGCTCGAGTCGGTCGGCGAGGCTCCCGCCCGGCGCGTAGGGCAGGACCAGCGCGACCCCGTTCGCGTCCGGGACGACCTCGAGCAGGCGGACGACCCCGGGGTGGGCCAGGGTGCGCAGCGCCTCGGCCTCGCGGCGCAGACTGGCAAGGTCCGCCGCGGCGACCGCCGAGGCGATGCGCTTGATCGCCAGGACCCGCCCGGGTCGTCCCACCTGCTCGGCGCGGTACACCTCGGAGTCCGCCCCCAGTCCGATGCGCTCGTGCAGCACGTATCCGGCCACCTGCTCGCGTGCCATCTCGCTGGTGACCCAGTCCCCACCCATGTCCACACTCCCCGTTGCGTTGCAGTGCACGCTAGCATGGGATGGTATGGTGTGCATCCAGAAGCACCGAAGTGTGGATCTTCGGATCGGGCAGACGCAGCGGGAGTGATCGGGATGCAGGGGATCAGGCGGCTGCTACCGCTGGTGGCGTGGCTGACGGCGCTGGGCGTGGGGATCGCGGTCTTCCACCACCTCGGTACGGGAGCGCTGGCGCCTCCACCGCTGACCGAGCCCTCGCAGTGGTCAGCCTGGGCTGCCGAGCGTGAGCCGTTGCAGGTGGTCATCGCCCTGCTGCGACTGGTCGTGCTGGCCGTGGCCTGGTACCTGGTCGGGGTGACGACCATCGGGCTGGTGGCCCGACTGTCACAGGCTGCCGGGCTGATCCGGCTGACGAATGCGCTGACGGTGCCGGTCGTGCGTCGTGGTCTGCAGGCCGTGCTCGGGCTCGGCCTGGCGACTGCGGTGGTGGGGGCGGCGGTCACGGTGCCGGCGCACCCCGGGCCCGGACCATCAGCGCCCGTCGCGGCCAGCGCCGGGAGCGAGTTGGCGCCGGACTCGGAGGTCCTGCACACGGGCGCTCCCGGCCTGCCCGCGACCGACCGCGGGGCTCTCGCAGGTGCCGGCGATCCGAGTGTCGACGACGAGTCGGCGCCCGAGCAGGTTCACCGGGCCGAGCCGGACCCGGCCTCAACGGGCGATGCGCCCGACCCGCTGCCGCTGGAACTGCTGGTGCCGCCCGAGCGCGCGGAGACTTCGCCGCTGCCGACTGAGCTCGCCGCCGACGCTGAACTGGCGGCCGACGCGGAGCCAGCTGCCGACGCGGAGCCACCGGCCGATGCGGAGCCAGCTGCCGACGCCGGCGACGCTGCTGACCCCGACCCCGACCCCGACCCCGACCCCGACCCCGCCCCGCAGCCCACGCCGATGTCCCAACCCGCACCGACGGCCGAGTCGACCTACGTGGTCGTTTCGGGTGACTCGCTGTGGCGGATCGCCGCCCGCACGCTCGAGCAGCAGTGGTCGCGAACCCCCCTCGACGTCGAGGTGGCGTCCTACTGGCAGCAGGTCATCGACGCCAACCGTTCCCGCCTTGCGGACCCGGAGGTCCCCGACCTGATCTTCCCGGACCAGGAACTGCTCCTGCCGGCCGTTCCCTCGCCGCTGACCGACGCAACGTCCGACGCAACGTCCGACGCAACGTCCGACGACACGAGCAACCGGGCCGTCGACGACCAGAGCCCCGTGCGATGAGCCAGCCTCGACCGCCCCACGACCCGTACCTCGAACTGGCCGACGACGCGGCCCACGAGGCGGCGTTGCGCAGCCGGGCGGAGTCCCGTGCGCGGCTCGAACGGGCCGAGCGCACCGCGACCTGGCTGGGCACCCTGCACGACCTGGCCGAGCGCGGCGTCGAGGTGGCGGTCACCGCAGCGTCGGGGCGCCGGCACCGTGGCGCGCTGGTCGGGGTGGCCACCGACCACCTCGCGCTGCGCAGCGGTGAGGATCGGCTGGTGCTGGTCGCGTTGGACACCGTGCGCATGGTCCGGCCCGAGCCGCAGCAGCGCCTCGGATCGGCGACCGGGGACCGGCCCCCGCCCGGCGACCGAACGCTGGCCGATGCGCTCGATCGCCACGTCGAGCAGCGTCGCGCACTCACCGTGGTGCTACGCGACGTGCCCGAGCCGCTCCGCGGACAGCCGGTCGCCATCGGCGAGGACGTGCTCAGCCTGCGCCTGACCGTCGGCGATCCGGCCACCGTACTCCTGCCGGTCGCCGCGGTCGTCGAGGTGATCGTGGACGATGCGTGGTGAGCGCCGCGCCGGGATCAGAGCTCGTCGATCGACGTCTGGGAGCGGTCCGGCCCGTCGGTGTCGGACCCCC
>SKJO01000486.1 GCA_007121975.1 Nitriliruptoraceae bacterium
ACCGGCTTCTACACGTTCACGCCAGCGATCTTCCACGCGTGTCACCTCGTCCAGCCGTCGAACCGCGGCCAGCACCTGCCGGCGCAGCTCGTGCTCGCCGAGCCGCTCGCGGGCGGCGGCGAACGGCGCCTGGTCGATGGGGCGGGTCGACAGCCGCAGGTAGCAGGCCTCGGCGGGGCCTGCGGGATCCGCGATGCGCGCCAGCGCATCGCACAGCAGCCAGTCCAGCGCGCCGGCGTAGGCCGGCTCGGCCAGCACCACGCCGGGCAGCTCGACCCCGATCGACGGGGTGATCGTCGACTGGTGGGCCCCGCCCTCGGGGGCCAGGCTCACCCCGGAGGGGGTGCCCACCACCACGAACCGGGCGCCCGAGTAGGTGGCGTGGATCAGCGCGTCCAGCCCCCGGCACACGAACGGGTCGTACAGGGTGCCCACCGGCAGCAGCCGCGCGCCGCTGTGCTCGGCGGCCAGCCCCAGCGCCTCGAGCAGCGAGAACAGGTTCATCTCGCTGATGCCGAGCTCGAGGTGCTGCCCCGACGGCGAGCGCACCCAGCGCAGCAGGTCGTCGCCGGCCGCGTGGTCCTCGGGGTGCTCGACCGGGTCGTAGACCCCGACCTGGTTGATCCACCCGCCGAGGTTGGTGGACACGGCCACGTCGGGCGAGGCGGTCACCAGCCGCTCGCGCACCCCGGGCACGCGCGACAGCGCCACCAGGATCCGCCCCAGCGCGTCCTGGGTCGAGGTCGGCCGGCGGGTGCGCAGCCCGCTGGTGGCCGGCACCTCGAGGTCGTAGGTGTCCGCAGGCTCGGCGCGGGTGAGGTGGGCGGCCCGCGTCGCGCACCAGGCGCCCTCGGGGGTGTCGGGGGCGAAGCCGGCCCACTCGTCGTCGGGGTCGATGCCAAGCTCCACGCGCAGCGCGTCGAGCTGCGCCCGGGTCAGCAGCGCGCTGTGGTTGCGGGGGTCGCCGGCGATCGGCAGGCCGTAGCCCTTGATGGTGTAGGCGATCACCACCGAGGGCCGGTCGGGCTCGGCGTCGGCCTCGCGCAGGGCCCGCAGCACCTCGGTGAGGTCGTGGCCCCCGAGGTCGGTGACCAGCGAGCGCAGCTGATCGTCGTCGACCGCGGCCACCAGCCGGGTGACCGCGACGTCCGCTCCGGTCAGGAACTGCTCGCGCAGCTGGGGTCCGGCGCACCCGAACAGCGCCTGGTAGCGCTCGTTGGGCATCGCGTCGAGGTGGGCGCGCAGCGCCTCGCCGCCGTCGCGCGCGAAGGCGGCCTGCAGCCGACGACCGTACTTGACCTCGGCGACGTGCCAGCCGGCGTCCGCGAAGCCCCGCTCGATGCGGCCGGCGGCGATGCCGGGCACGACCCGGTCCAGGCTCTGACGGTTGAGGTCGACCAGCCACCGCACCGACCCGAGCCCGGCCGTCGCCGGGTCGCTGATCGCCTCCCAGACGTTGCCCTCGTCGAGCTCGGCGTCACCGAGCAGTGCCACGAACCGGCCGGGCGGGCGGGGGCCGAGGTGGTCGTCGACGTAGCGGCGGGCGGCGGCAGCGAACAGCGGCGCGACCGCGCCGAGCCCGACCGAGCCGGTCGAGAAGTCCACCCCGTCGGGATCCTTGGTCCGGCTCGGGTAGGCCTGCAGTCCACCGTAGGCCCGCAGCCGGGTCAGCTGCGCGGCATCGAGCCGGCCGAGCAGGAACTGGATGGCGTGGAACACCGGCGAGGCGTGCGGCTTGACCGCCACCCGGTCGCCGGCGTCGAGGTGGGCGAACCACAGCGCGGTCGCCAGCGTCACCATCGAGGTCGAGGACGCCTGGTGCCCGCCGACCTTGATGCCGCCGGCATCCCGCCGGTTGGCGTGGTCGACCATCCGCACCGCGAGCCACAGCACCCGGCGCTGGATCGCCTCGAGCACGTCGAGGTCGGGCCCGGCCGGTGCGTCGGCGCTCATCGGCCGGCCGCGTCCGCCACCTTCAGCGCCTGCTCGAGGTCCTCCCACAGATCCTCGACGTCCTCGAGGCCGACCGAGATCCGCAGCAGTCCCGGGGTGATGCCCACCCCGGCCTGCGCGTCGTCGTCGACCACCCGGTGGGTCAGCCCGGCGGGGTGCTCGATGAGCGTGTCGGTCGATCCGAGGCTCACCGCCGGGGTCAGCAGCCGCACCGCGCTCATGACCGCCGCGGCCGCCTCGAGTCCTCCGGTCACCTCCAGGGCCAGGACGCCGCCGGGTCCGCGCATCTGCCGGCCGATCAGCCCGGCCGGGTCCGCGCCGGGGCGGCTGGGGTGGAACACGCGGGTGACGGTCGGGTGGGTGGCGAGCCGGGTGGCGAGCTCGGTGGCGGTGGCCTGGGAGGCCTCGACCCGCAGCGCCAGGGTCGGCAGGCTGCGGTGCAGCAGCCAGGCGGCCTGCGGGTCGAGCACCGCGCCGAGCCCGATGCGCACCTGGCGCAGCGGTGCGGCGCGCGGCTCGTCGCAGGCGATCACCCCCGCGAGCACGTCGCCGTGGCCGCCGAGCCACTTGGTGGCGCTGTGCAGCACCCAGGTGACCCCGAGCTCGGCGGGGCGCTGCAGTACCGGGGTCGCAAACGTGTTGTCGACCAGCACCGGGACCTGCCCGGCATCCGCCACGACCTGTGCGAGATCGACGAGGTCGAGCATCGGGTTGGACGGGGTCTCCAGGATCACCAGCGCGGTGTCCTCGCGCACCGCGGCGGCGATGCCGTCGGCCGGGGCCCAGGTCACCTCGGTGCCGAGCACGCCGCTGGCCAGCAGGTGATCGCTGCCGCCGTACAGCGGGCGCACCGCCACCACGTGCCCGCCCCCGGCCGCGCCCGACGCCAGCAGCGCGGCGCTCATCGCGGCCATCCCCGAGGCGTAGGCCACCGCCGCCTGCGTTCCCTCGAGCTCGGCGATGGCCTGCTCGAAGCGTGCCGTGGTCGGGTTGTGGGCGCGGGCGTAGATCGACGAGCCCTCGGGCTGCCCGCCGGCGATCATCGCATCCAGGCTCGCGATGCCGGCGGCCAGGTCGCGCACCGGGTAGGTCGTGGAGCGGTCCAACGGGGGGGCATGCACCCCGAGCGCGGCGAAGTCGTCGCGGCCGCCGTGCACCAGCGCGGTGGCCAGTCGTCGGGTGCGGTTGGATGGGGACATGTGGATGTTCTCCCGTTGATGCTCGCCGCAGCCAGTATCTTGCACGCCGAGGTGGTTCGTCCATCGAATGTTCTCCGGCATCGGGAGGTCGGCGTGGCAGTTGACCGGACGGATGTCGCGCTGCTCGAGCTGCTGCAGGACGATCCGCGGTGCACCGTCAAGGAGCTGGCCCGCGGCGTCGGGCTGTCGCCCTCGGCGACCCATGCGCGCCTGCAGCGGCTGCATGCCGACGGGGTCATCACCGGCACGCGGCTCGACCTCGATCCGCGGGCGATCGGGGTGGGGCTGCAGGCCATCCTCCAGGTGCAGCTGCACCGGCACGCCCGCCAGGTGCTGGAGGACTTCCGGGCCCATGCGCTCAGCCTGCGCGAGGTGATCGCGGTCACCCACCTGACCGGCCCGATCGACTTCGCGGTCCATGTCGCGGTGCGCGACCCCGACCATCTGCGCGAGATGGCCATGGAGTCGTTCACCACCCGCGCCGAGGTGGCACGCATCGAGACCGCCATCGTCTACGAGC
>SKJO01000108.1 GCA_007121975.1 Nitriliruptoraceae bacterium
CCGGCCCCCTCGGCGGCCAGGCGCCGGGCGGTCGCCGCGCCGATGCCGGAGCCGGCACCGGTCACCAGCGCCACCCGGTCGGAGTGATCGAAGGACACGAGAACCTCCTGCTCGGCGGGCGAGCGGCCCGCAGCGGTCGGGATCAGGCCAGGCGGGCGACCGGCTCGCGGCCGGCGGCGGCGGCCACCAGCCAGTCGAAGCACGGGTCGACCCCGGCGAACATCTCGGGGTGCCACTGCACGCCCACCACCGCAGCACCGGGCAGCTCGAGGGCCTCGATGACCCCGTCCACGGCCCGGGCGGCGACACGCAGCCCCTCGCCGAGCCGTTCGACGGCCTGGTGGTGCAGGCAGTTGACGCGCGTGCGGGGACCGTAGAACCCGGCGACCCGCGTGCCCGGCACGGTCTGCACACGGATCACGCGGGCGTCGCGCGGGTCGGTGAAGCTGGCGTGTGGCTCGCCGGTGCCCAGCGGCAGGTCGGTCACCAGGCTGCCACCGTGGGCGACGTTGACCACCTGCATCCCGCGACAGATGGCCAGCACCGGCAGCCCGTGCTCCCGCGCCGCCGCGTACAGGGCCAGCTCTCGGGCGTCGCGGGCCGGATCGACGTCGGTATCGGTGTCCACGGGCGCCCGCCCGTAGCAGGTCGGGTCGATATCCCCACCGCCCGACAGCACCAGCGCATCGAGCCGGGCGAGCACCTGCGGGTCGGTGCTGGCCGAGAGCTGCACCGGCAGCCCGCCGGCCTCGGCCACCCCACGGGCGTAGTCGGCGAGGTGGAGTTCCGCGTCGGCGCTGCGCAGGATCTCGGGCACACCCTCGACCCGGGCCAGCGGTAGCCGGCGGCCGGTGATCCCGACCACGGGGGCGTTCACGGCACCTCGGCCAGGATCGCGAGCAGGGTGGCGTGGGAGGAGTCGAGGTGGTCGGCCATGGCGGCGGCCGCCGCCTCGGGATCGGCGTCAGCGACCGCGCGCAGGATCGCCGCGTGCTCGTCGCGCAGGGCGGTCACCAACTCCTCGAAGTCGAGGTGGTCGGCCTGACCGAAGAACTCGGCACGGCAGGCCAGCACCGCACCGGCCAGCCGCGGGCTGGCGGCCGCGTCGCTGAGTGCGCCGTGGAAGTCGTTGTCGAGCTGGCGGAAGCGCGGCCGGTCGGTGACCTCGGCAAGGGCGTCGATGGAGGCCTGCATGCGCGCGAGGTGGTCGTCATCGTGCCGCATCGCCGCGAGCCGGGCGGCATGGGTCTCGACCGCGAAGCGGTGGTCGTGCAGGCTCTGGTAGTCGGCGAGATCCGTACGCAGCCGCAGGCGCCAGCGGGCGGCCGGCTCCTCCAGCGAGGTGACGAACGTGCCGCCGGACGCCCCGCGTCGGGCGACGAGGTAGCCCTCCTCCTGCAGCACCGCCAGCGCGCGGCGCAGCGTCATGCGCCCCACGCCGAGCTGCACGGCCAGCTCCCGCTCGGCGGGCAGGCGGTCGCCGGGCAGCAGCTCGCCGCGGTGGATCGCCGAGCGCAGCACCTGCAGGACGCCGGTGGCGCCGTCGAGATCCCCGGCCTCGGCAACGAGCGTGGTGATGGCCATACGGACCTCCGATGCTCCCGGGCGCCGAAGGTCTACCCCTTGGACCTCCAACCCTTCGAACCCTACCCGGCCCCTCGGCCGCCGAGCAACCTCAGGTCCGGGTGGAGCCCTCGAGGATCTGCAGCGTCTTGAGCTCCGCGTGGAACTCCAGCGCGAACTCGCCGCCCTCGCGGCCGATGCCCGAGATCCCCATGCCTCCGAACGGGGCGGTCAGGTCGCGCACCAGGAAGGTGTTGACCCACACGGTGCCGGCCCGCACGGCACGACCCACCCGTTCGGCACGCTGCGCCGAGCCGGTGAACACGATCCCCGACAGGCCGTACGCGGTGGAGTTGGCCAGCGCGATCGCCTCCTGCTCGGTGGCGAAGCTCTGCACGGTGAGCACCGGTCCGAACACTTCCCGCTGGACGATCTCGTGGTCGTTGGCGGCCGGCTCGATCAGGGTCGGCTCGTAGAACAGCCCGTCGGACACGCCCGCCACCTCAGCGCGCTGCCCCCCGCGCACCACCCGGTCGCCGGCGGCGCGGGCGCGGTCCACGAAGCCCGCGACGCGTTCGAGGTGCGCGGGGTGGATCAGCGGGCTGATGGTCGTGGCCGGATCCCGGCTGTCGCCGAGCACGTGGGCATCGACGTGGGCGTGGAAGCGGGCGAGGAACTCCTCGTGCACCGCCTCGTGCACCAGCAGCCGCGTACCCGCCAGGCAGACCTGCCCGCTGTCGTCGTACTGCCCGGCGGCGGTGCGCGCCGCCGCCTCGAGGTCCGCGTCCTCGAACACGAGCAGCGGGCCCTTGCCACCGAGCTCGGCGGTGAACGGCACGAGGTTGCGGGCGGCGGCCTGCCCGATGTGCCGGGCAGCCTCCGGCGATCCGGTGAAGGAGATGCGCGCGACCCGCGGATCGGCGACCAGGGCCGCGCCGACCTCCTCACCCCGGCCCTGCACGACGTTGAGCACCCCGGGGGGCAGCCCGGCCTGCTCGGCGAGATCGGCGAGCAGCGAGGCCGACAGCGGCGCCCACTCGGCGGGCTTGAGCACCACCGGGTTGCCGGCCGCGAGCGCCGGCGCCAGCTTCCAGGTCGACAGCAGCCACGGCGCGTTCCAGGGGGTGATGATCACCGCCGGGCCGGCCGGCATGCGCAGCACCCGGTTGGCGGTGCCCTTGGACGACCAGGTCCGCTCCTCGTGCGCCACCGCGAGATCCGCGTAGTTGCGCAGGTTGGCGGCCCCGCGCGGGATCACCCGGGCATGCAGCGACGCGTGCAGCATCGCCATGTCGGCGCACTCGACCTCGGCGATGCGCGCCACCTCGGCGTCGATGGCATCCGCCAACCGGTGCAGGTGCACACCGCGTTCGGCGGGCGTGAGCGCCGCCCAGGCCGGGAAGGCGGCCTGCGCCGCATCCACGGCTGCTCGGGCGGTGTCGGCGTCGCCGCGGGCCACGTCCGCGAGCTTCCACGACCAGTCCAGCGGCGAGCGCACCTCGAACGTCGCCGGCGAGCCAACCCGGCGTCCGCCGAGGTAGTGCCAGGTCGACACCGAGGTGCCGGCCACCTGCACGCGGTGATCGTCCATGGGTCTCTGCCTCGCGGGTCTGCTGTCACGTCCTGCCGGGGATCAGTGAAACGGCAGGTACTCGGTGAGCTCCCAGTCGGTGACGTGGCGGGCGAAGCGCTCCCATTCGGCGCGCTTGATGGCCACGAAGTGCTCGACGAGCTCACGGCCCACCGCCTCGACGAGTTCCTCGTCCGCCTCCAGCGCGTCCAACGCCAGGCGCAGCGAGTCGGGGGTGGTGCGGGTGGCATCCGCGGACTCGAGGCAGTCACCGGTCTCGGCGGGCTGCAGTTCGAGCCCCTGCACGACCCCGAGCCGGGCCGCGTGCAGCACCGTGGCCGCGGCGGTGTAGATGTTCGCCGAGCCATCCGCGGTGCGGTGCTCGAGGCGCAGTGCGGAGCCACGCTCGGGGCTGACGCGCACCGTCACCCCGCGGTGGTCGTAGCCCCAGTTGGCCCAGTAGCCGGTCAGCGTGCCCGGCCCGAGCCGCTTGTAGGCGTTGACGGTGGGGGCCAGCAGCGCGGTCATGCCCTCGTGGTGGGCGAGCATGCCGGCGATCATCTGGCGCGCGATGGTGGACAGGCCGTCCTCGGCGTCGGGGTCGTTGAGGATGTTGACGCCCGAGGCGTCGGACAGCGAGGTGTTGACGTGCAGCCCAGACCCGCCCCGGTCGCCCAGCGGCCGGCCGAGGAAGGTGAGCAGCAACCCGTGGCGGTGGGCGATCTCGCGGGCCAGCACCTTGAAGACGAAGGCGTCATCGACGGCCTTGAGCGCGTCGTCGTAGTGCAGCGTGAGCTCGAACTGCGGGATGTCGTACTCGGAGTTGATCGACTCGATCGGCAGGTTGGCGTCCTCGGCCTCGCGCATGATCTCGTCGAGCAGCCCGATGGGGTCCACCGCCGTCCCGGTGCCGTACACGTAGCCGCCGGGGGTCTCCCAGGGCACCCAGCGCCCGTCGTCGCTGCGCTGCAGGATGTAGGCCTCGAGCTCGATGCCGAGCTTGGGGGTGTGGCCGAGCTCCTCCCACGCCGCCACGGCCCGCTTCAGTGCATGCCGGGAGGACATCGCGACGGGCTCACCCCGGAAGAAGATGTCGGCCACGGCCACGCCGGTGTTGGGCTCCCAGCCGGCACGCACCTGATCGAGGTCGACCTGCGCGTGCAGGTCGGGCAGCCCCTGCAGCATGTGCGTGCCGGGCGCGGGCACCATGTCGCGGTCATAGCCGAGCGCGAACAGCGACATGCAGTGGAAGGCGCCGCGCTCCGCGTAGCGCCGCGGCAGGTACTTGCCGCGGGCGAGGCCGAGGTGGTCGGGCCACAGCACGCGGATGCGGTCGTAGTCGGCCATGGGGAGCCCTCCGTTCGTGGACGGATCGCGGGGGGAGCGGGAGCAGCAGCCGGTCAGGCCGGGGTGGCCTCGACCGGCAGGTGCTTGATGCCCGAGATGAAGTTGGAACGCAGCCGCGCGATGGGGCCGGCGACCCGGATGTCGGTGATGCGGGGCAGCAGCTCGCGCAGCAGCACCTCGATCTCGACCCGGGCGAGCCACTCGCCGATGCAGCGGTGCGGCCCACCGCGGCCGAAGGCCAGGTGCTCGTTGGGGCTGCGCTCGATGTCGAACCGGAACGGGTCGGGGAACTGCCGCTCGTCGTAGTCCCCGGAGATCCACCACAGCACGACCTTGTCGCCGGCCCGGATGGTGCGCCCGTGCAGCTCGACGTCGTGGGTGGCGGTACGCCGGAAGTGCATCGTCACCGACGTGACGCGCAGGATCTCCTCCACTGCCGAGGGGATCAGCTCCGGGTTCTCGCGCAGCTTGGCGAGCTGCTCGGGATGGTCCATCAGCGCGAGCAGGCCCCCGGCCATCGTGTAGCGGGTGGTGTCGTTGCCGGCCGCGACCATCAGCGCGAAGAAGTTCTTGAACTCGAGGTCGGTCAGGGGTTCACCGTCCATCGTGGGGGCGAGCAGGGTGGTGACCACGTCGTCGCCGGGTGCGGCGCGGCGCTGGTCGGCCAGGTGCTGCGCGTAGTCGAACAGCTCGAGGCCGGCCGGGCTGCGGAACGGGGCCAGGCGGTAGGCCTCGGTGTCGGTCTGATCCACGACGTGGTCGGTGAACTCCGGATCGCTGTTGGCGATCATGGCGTCGCCGCGGTCCACCAGCCAGCCGTAGTCCTCCTCGGGCACGCCGAGCAGCCGGCCCAGCATCCGCATCGGCAGCTGGCGGGCGACGTCGGTGACGAAGTCGAAGCGCCCGGCGGGCAGCGCTTCGTCGAGCACGGCCCGGGCGAGCACGGCGATCGCCTGCTCGTAGGAACGGACCATGCGCCGGGTGAACCCGCCCTGCACCAGGCGCCGCAGCCGGGTGTGCTCGGGCGGGTCCATCTCCATCATCGTGCAACGGGCCTCGGTCTCCTGCGCGTCCATCTCCTCGAGCCGGATGCCCGCCCGGGACGTGAAGGTCGCGAAGTCGCGGTTGGCGGCGAGGATGTCGGCGTAGCGCGTCACCGACCAGAAGCCGCTGCCGTCGCGCTCCGTCGTCCAGGCGATCGGCTCCTCGTCGCGCAGACGCTGGAAGGTCGCGTGGGGCACCCCGGCGCGGTAGACATCCGGATCGGTGAGGTCCACCCAGCGATCGCCGGGGACCTGCGGCATCGGCATCCCGCTCCCTTCGGTGCGACCCTTCCCGGGGGCCGCCGCCGGGCGGCAGCGTAGCAGGACCGTTCGGATGCGAACAGTTGCCGGGGCCCGCATCGGACCCCGGTGCTGCCGCTCAGGTTCCCACCCCACCGGCCGATGGGCACACATGACCGTCTCCCTCCCGCCCGCAGCCACCCCCTGGCGGCAGCGGCTGCGTGGTGTACGCCGCTCCCACGCGCAGCGGCTGGCGACCGAGTGGGTGATCCTGCGCGTGCGCTACGGCGCAGCCGCCATCGCGGTGCTGGTCGTCTGGCTGGTCAGGGACACCACGCGCTCGCGGCTGTGGGTCGCCGGGCTGGTGCTGCTGGTCACTGCGGCGCTCGTCCACCTCGCGCTGCGCCGGCACCCCACGGCACGGCAGCTGACGGCGATCAGCGCGGCCGCCTTCGCGGCGGACACGATGGCCACGCTGCTGACCCTGGCGATCGTCCGAGAGGACCCGGCCGATCCGGTGACCCTGGTGGCGCTGATCCTGGCCATCGAGGCCGCGCTGCGCTGGCAGGTGCTCGGCGCCCTGCTGGTCGGCCTGGGGGCGGCCGTGGCCACCGCCGTGTGGACCCAGCTCGCGCACCTGGTCGCGACCGGCGCCGACGCGCCGCTCGAGTACGCCGCCTTCCGGGGCACCGCCACCCTGCTGCTCGCGGCGATGGTCGGTGCCATGGTGCAGGCGCTCGAGTCGGCCAGGGAACGGGCACAGACCGTGCTGGAACTCTCGCCCGAGGTGATCCTCACGCTGGACGCCGACGGGCGGATCGTGACGGCGAACCCGGCCACCCGGCCGGTGCTCGGACATGCCCCCGATGGGCTGCTCGGGCGTCGCTGGCAGGACCTGCTGATCAGTGGGGAGCCCGGTGCGCTCCCGGAGACACCCACCGGGGAGCTGATCACCCGGACCCTGCGCCACGCTGCGGGTCACCCCGTGTGGCTGGAGTGCAGCGTGCGGCACCAGCCGCGCACCGGGGGGTCGACCGTGATCGCTCGCGACATCACCGCCCGGCTCGCCTCCCAGCGACAGCGCGAGGAGTCCGAGCAGCGCTTCCGAGCCCTCTTCGACCACCACCTCGACGCCGTCTTCGGGCTCGATGGCGAAGGTCGGATCTCGGACGTGAACCCGGCCTGCACCCGGCTGCTCGGGCAGGGAGCCGAGCAACTGATCGGCACCCCGGCCGACACGTTCATCGCTCCGGCGACGCGGCCCGTGGCGAAGGCGGCGCTGGCACGGTCGCTGGCCGGCCACGCCGCGGACGTGGAGGTCGTCCTCGAGTTCGCGGACGGCGGGCAGCGCCACGCCGAGCTGACCCTGCTGCCGATCGTGATCGACGGGGTCACCACCGGCGTGTTCGGCTTGGCCGAGGACATCACCGAGCGCACCCGCCGCGAGGCCGAGCTGGCCTTCCGGGCCGGCCACGACGCGCTGACGGGGCTGCCCAACCGCACCACCCTGCTCAGCCACCTGGGGCGGCGGCTGGCGGAGGCCGGGACGACCGCCGTGCTGTTCATCGACCTCGACGGCTTCAAGGCGGTCAACGACGCCCACGGGCATGCCGCCGGCGACGCCGTGCTCGTCGCCACCGCCCACCGGCTGCGCGGCATGGTGCGCAGCGACGACCTCGTGGCCCGGCTGGCAGGCGACGAGTTCTGCATCGTGCTGCACCCCACCGACGAGCCCGCCACCCGTCGCATCGCCGAGCGGTCCGCCGCCACGCTGCGCGAGCCGGTCCACGTGCCCGGCGCCACGCTGCGCGTCGGTGCGTCGGTCGGTCTGGCGCTGGCCGGGCCGGCGGAGCGCGCCTCGGACCTACTGGCCCGTGCCGACGCCGCGATGTACGCGGCCAAGGGCCGCCGCCGAAGCCCGTCGTCGCTCGACCCCGTGACCAGCGGGGACCGTCGCCGCCGCTGAGCTCGTCGCCGCGTACCCTTCGCGCCCGCACGGCCGCCACCACGATCCGGAAGCCCCCATGCGCGCCCTGTTCCTCCAGCACGACCCGGGGTCGGGCCCGGGCATGGCCGGCGAACTGCTCGAGGAACTCGGCTACCACCTCGAGGTGGTGGGCATGTCCGGGCGGCTCGACGACGGCACCTGGCACGGGCGCTTCCCCGACCCGCTCGACCACGACCTGATCGTCCCGCTCGGTGCCGTCTGGTCGCTCAACGACCGCACCCAGGTCGGCACCTGGATCGACGCCGAGCTCGAGCTGCTGCGCCGCGCGGACGCCCACGGCGTGCCGGTGCTCGGCATCTGCTTCGGGGGTCAGGCGCTCGCCGCCGCGCACGGCGGCCACGTCGAACGCGCGCCGCGGCCCGAGCTCGGCTGGATCCAGCTCGACACCGACGATCCGGACCTGATCGCACCGGGCCCGTGGATGCAGTGGCACGAGGACCGCTTCGTGCTGCCACCCGGTGCCCTCGAGCTCGCCCGCAGTTCAGTCTGCCCCCAGGCGTTCCGGCTGCGCCGCAACCTCGGCCTGCAGTTCCATCCCGAGGTCGACCGCCGCGTGATCGAGCGCTGGCTCGACCTCGGCGGAGCCCAGGCCCTGACCGAGGTGGCCCGCGCAGGCAGCGACCCGGCCACCCTGCGCGGCCACGCCGATCGCTTCCAGGCCCCGCGCCGCGAGGACCTGCGACGGATGCTCACCCGCTGGCTCACCGAGGTCGCGGCGGAACCACCGGACGCACCCCCTCCCCCGCGCCGATCGGCCGCAGCCCCAGGCGTGCGGCGATGATCGCCGAGGGCACGTTGACCTCACGGTGGCGGTAGAGCACGACCCGCGGATCGTCGAGCAGCAGCTCGCAGAGCCGGGAGATCGCCGCGCCGCCCACCCCCCGACCGCGCGCGTCGGGGTCGGCGACCACCCCGAGGTCGGCGAACCCGCGCCAGTCCACGACGCTGGCGACCGCGACGATCCGGCCATCCTGCACCGCACCGACGCTGCGCTGGTGCTCGCCACCAACGCCCACGTCCCCCTCCTCCTGATCGGCGGGGGGACAGCGCCGCAAGAACGCGGCCAGCGCACGGCGGTCGTCCTCGGTCAGCTCGCGCACCTCGGTGCGGGCGGGAACCGGCAGCGGATCGAAGCGCTCCGGGTCGAGCACCAGCAGCTGGGCGCGGTCCTCGGGCTGCACCCGCAACGGCAGACCGAGCAGCAGGTCGTCGGCGCTCATGCGGTGCTCCGCCGGCCGCCGGCGCGCCACGGCCTCAACCGCCGCGCGCCGGGAGGGCGCGACCTCCACCACGGTGCGCTGCCCGGCCGGCCACAGCTGGATGACGTCGCGCGCAGTGCGACGGGGGTCGGCGACCACCAGGGTCCCGGGCACGGTGAGCAGGTCGGGATCGCAGCCCAACGCCCGCGCCCAGGTCGCCCGGATCCGGGCATCCACGGCGGTCATCGACGGTCCTCAGGGCCGCAGGCGGCACACGCAACCCGACGGCGCTGAACCCCACGCTACCCGCCGCACCGCAGCCGTCCTGCACGTGCGGTCGCGATGTGGGCATGATGCACCCCACCGCGTCGGGCGCGACGCGGCCCCGTGAGGAGGTTGTCGAGTATGTCGATCCGCTCCCGAGCTGCCTGGCTTGGTCTGGCTCTGGCCGGTGCCGGGGTGGCCGCCGGCCTGCGCCGCGACCAGACCCGTCCGCTGCGCCGGGGTCCCACCGAGGTCCCCGAGGTCGACCCCGAGCTGCCCCGCTTCCCCGCCGGGTTCCACTTCGGTGCCGCCACCTCGGCGCACCAGGTGGAAGGGGGCACGACCAACAACAACTGGACGAGATGGGAACGTGAGCTGCGCCCGGACGGACGCACGGGTGTGCTCACCGGGGAGTGGTGCGGGCAGGCCTCTGAGCACTGGGAACGGTTCGAGGACGACGTCGAGCGCATGGTCGCGCTCGGGCTCGACACCTACCGCTTCTCGGTGGAGTGGAGCCGCATCGAGCCCGAACCCGGCCGCTTCGACGACGCCGCGCTCGAGCGCTACCGCTCGTGGTGTGTGACGCTGCGCGAGGCCGGCATCACCCCGATGGTGACCCTGCACCACTTCACCGAACCGCTGTGGCTGACCGATCGGGGAGGCTTCGAGCAGCCCGGCGCCACCGTCGCCTTCGAGGCCTTCACCGAGCGGGTGGTCGACGCGCTCGGCGAGTACGTGGACTGGTGGGTGACCATCAACGAACCCAACGTCTACTGCGTGCTCGGCTGGCTGTACGGGGAGTTCCCGCCCGGCGCCAAGGACCTGGGCCGCGCCGCCACGGTGCTCTACCACCTGATGGAGGCCCACGCCCGCGCCTACCACGCCATCCACAAGCGGGCGAACGCCTCCACGGACCCGGCGGCGCTGCCCGCCCAGGTGTCGATCGCCCAGAACCTGTCGCTGTTCGAGCCCCGCTCCTGGGCGAATCCGGCCGAGGTGGCAGCCACCCGCATCGTGCATCGCAACTACAACGCGGCACCGATCCACGCCTGCCAGACGGGCCGGTTGCGCTTCGGGTTCCCCGGCGCCGGCGTCAACCGCCGCGTTCCCGGGCTCGAGGGCACCCTGGACTGGCTCGGGGTCAACCACTACTTCCGGCAGTTGGTCAAGGTCCCCGGCCCCGAGGGACTGCCCGAGGCCGGCTTCGACCACTCCAGCCTCAAGAGCCAGATGGGCTGGGACCTGCTGCCCGGCACGCTGGCCCGTGCGGTGCGCTGGGCCGACCGCTACCAGCTGCCGATCGTGGTCACCGAGCACGGCATCGCCGACGACGCCCAACCCGACCTGAAGCGCGAGTGGTTCCTGCAGGAGTCTCTGGCGGGCCTGGCCGAGGCCGTCGAGCACGGCGTCGACGTGCGCGGCTACCTGCACTGGTCGCTGATGGACAACTTCGAGTGGGCGCAGGGCTTCGGGCCCCGCTTCGGGCTGTACCGGGTGGACTACGACACCCAGGAGCGAACGCTGACCACCGGCGGTGAGCGTTACCGCGACATCATCGCCGCGAACCGTCCGATGCCGCCCGGGTGATGCGCTCGAGCGCCACGGCGACGTGCTCGG
Organism: Nitriliruptoraceae bacterium; assembly: GCA_007121975.1. Lineage (GTDB taxonomy): Bacteria > Actinomycetota > Nitriliruptoria > Nitriliruptorales > Nitriliruptoraceae > SKJO01. Next base: position 10,852 of record SKJO01000108.1, read on the forward strand.
CGGTGGTGCGGTGCGACAGCACCGCCAGGCGAAGCGTGACCCGCCCGTCGATGCGGGTGGACGACAACCGCACCCGGCCGTCGGCGTTCACCGCCCGCAGCAACGCGTCCTGCGCGGCGTCGTCCCCCGGCCCCCGGAAGGTGACGATCGACAGGTCGGGGCCCCCCACCACCTCGAGGTGGGGGTCGTCGGCGAGCGCGCGTCCCGCCAGCTCGGCGAGGTCCAGCGCCCGGTCCAGGGCGGCCCGGAAGGCGTCGACCCCGTGCAGCGCCAGCGGCAGCCACAGCCGCAGCCCCCGCCAGGCGCGGGTCAGCTCCGGGCTGATGGCGCTGAAGTCGGGCAGGGCGTCGAGATCCTCGGTCGTGTCGCGCAGGTAGTCGGCGTCCTCGTCGAAGGCACGTGCGAGGTCGTCGCGCTCGCGTACGACCAGCGCCCCGGTGCCAAACGGCAGGAACAGCGACTTGTGGGGGTCGAGGGTGATCGAGTCGGCCTGCTCGATGCCGGCCAGCCGGTGGCGGCCACGCTCGGTGAGCTGGAAGAACCCGCCGTAGGCCGCATCGACGTGGAACCACACCCCGGTCTGCCCCGCCACCTCGGCCAGCGCGGACAGCGGATCGACCGCGCCGGCGTTGGTGGTCCCGGCGGCCCCCACCACCGCGATCGGGCGCAGTCCGTCGGCGAGATCCTGCTTGATGGCGACACGGACCGCCTCGGGATCCAGACGCAGCCCGTCGGCGGTCGCGCACACCCGCACGTGCTCACCGCGCAGTCCGGCGATGCGGGCGGCCTTGCGCACCGAGGCGTGCGCGTGCTCGCCGACGTACAGGGTGGCCAGCTGCGGCGCGCCCGGCGCCAGGCGCTCCCGCGCGGCGACCACCGCGGTGAGGTTGGCCATCGACCCCCCGGAGGTCAGCACCGCCTGGGCCCGCTCGGGCAGCCCGAAGCGTTCGGTCATCCAGCGCAGCACGCTCTGCTCGAGGGCGACCGCCGCCGGCGCGAACCCGGGCAGCCCGGTGTAGCGGTTGGCCACCGCGGCGATCAGCTCGGCCAGTCCGGCGGTCAGCAGCCCGGAGCCGGGGATGTAGCCGAGCTCGCCGCCGGCCGCGTTGCGGTCCCCGGTCGCGAGTACGGCGCGGAGGGTGTCCAGCGCCTGATCGACCGCGACCGGCTCGCCGGGCCGGGAGACCAGCAGCTCGTCGACGAGGTCCTGCCCGCGCGGATGGCCGGTCACCGCAGCGCGGTCCGCGCCGGCGAGCAGCTCGGTCACGAGCGCACCGACCCGGGCGAGCAGCTCGTCGGTCTGCTCGGCCGGTGGGTCGAAGGCGGTCAGGTGCACGGGCGGCCTCCTCTCGATCGGGGTGGGATCTGGGCGGAGTGGGGTCCGAGCGGGATCGGGTCTGGACGGAGTGGGGCCTGGACGGGATGGGGTCTGGACGGGATGAATCAGCGACGGTAACGATTCAGAGGTGATTGTCGTTCTTGCCCTCGCAACGAGCGACGAACTGTCCGCTATGGTCGACCTCTCACAACAATCTGTCGAGATATTGGTGGGATCATGGCTGCCGTGTCGTTCGCCGCGGATCAGGTGGACCTCGCGCTGCTGCGCACACTGCGCGAGGACGGTCGGCAGTCGGTGTCGGCGCTGGCCCGTGATCTGCACCTGTCACGCTCGGCGGTGCACCAGCGCCTCGAGCGCCTCATCGACGCGCGGGTGCTGCTCGGCTTCACCCCCCGGGTCGATTCCCGGCCACTGGGCAACACCATCGCCGCCTGCGTGCTGCTCACCGCCGGACAGGGAGCGAGCCTGGACTGGCCCCCGCTGCGCCGCGCGATCCTCGAGCTGCCCCACGTCGAGTACGCCGCGCTGGTCACCGGCGAGGCCGACGTGCTGCTGCTGGTGCGGGTCAGCGACCTCGACGAACTGCGCCGCTTCCTGATGGACGAACTGCGGCGCATCTCGGGGATGCGCGGCACGCTGACCCTGCTGGTGCTCGAGGAGGTGGTCCGCCGCGCGTTCCTGCTGCCCGGCGAGTGAGCCGCTTCCGCGGCAGGCCACCGTGTGCGATGAACGCACCCGGACGGGCGCCCTACGTCCGACGGGCGGCGGCGCCCCCGATGCGGCGTACCCATCCGGTCACCGCTGTCCGCCTGCGTACGCCGCATCCTCCACGCTGGACCATCC
>SKJO01000375.1 GCA_007121975.1 Nitriliruptoraceae bacterium
CCGCCCACCAAGCCCCGCCCACCAGGCCCCCGCCGACGCCCAGCAGCGAACCACCGACGCCGAGCAACCAACTCCCAACGCACAGCAGCCAGCCGCCGACACCGAGCGGCTAGCCGCCGGCACCCAGCGGCCAGCCTTCGACGACCGCCTCCACGAACGCTGCCGGCGACTCCTCGTGGGGAACGTGCCCGGTGCGCCCGAGCACGGACAGCTGCGAGTCGTCGATCAGATCGGCCAGCGCCTCGGTGTCCTCGGTAGGCACGACCCGGTCGTCGTCGCCGGTGACCAGCAGCACCGGCACCGTCAGCGCACCCGGATCCTCGGACACCTGAAGCGCCGACGGCGCCCGCACCAGCCGCCACAGCCCCTGCTCCCAGCCCTCGACCTGCTGCGGCTCGTCGTAGCGGTCACGCTGCACATCGGTCAGCAGGGCCGGATCGTGCCAGCTGCGCTCGAGCAGTTCCTCGGCACCCCCGGCCGCGGCCCGTGCCAACCACGGACCCGCCCGGTCGACCGGCGGGAAGCCGAGCACCGGACGCAGCCAGCCGGGCGCGCCACCCGTGGTCAGCACCGCGGGAGCGACCAGCACCAGCGCGTCGACCTCCCCGGGCCGGCGCAGCGCGAACTCGGCGGCGAGCGCCCCGCCCGCGGAGTGTCCGAGCAGCACCACCTCGCGGTCCGGGTCGTCACCGCGGGTGGCGTCGATCACCGCGCCGAGCAGTTCGACCTGCCCCTCGGTGCCGTAGGGATCCACCTCGGCATCTGCGACCGGCCGCTCGGTGAACCCGAACGGCGGGCGGTCGTAGGCGATCACCTCGCCCAGGACGGCGAGGTCGGGGAGCATCTCACGCCAGGTGGCGGTGCTGGCCCCGAAGCCGTGCAGCACCACGATCAACGGTTCCCGCTCGCCGGGCGGCACCTCGCCACGGAAGGCCGCGCGTTCGACGTGGACGTCGATGCCCTCGAGCTCCAGGAAGGTCGGCGGGGCGCCCAGGGACCGCTCGGCCGCCTGGTCGATGGTGAGCGTGCCCGAGGACTCGAAGCGCAGCAGGAAGGGCAGGATCAGCAGCAGGACCAGGACCGCCAGCGCGCTCCAGCCCACCCACCGCAGTATCCGTCGCATCCACCGGCTCCTGGTCCTCCGGCTGCGGGAACACGCAGCCCAACGGCGTTCGTCGGAGCGGGCGTGGGCGGACGGCGAGGCGACGTCGGTCAACGCCGGTCGACGCCGGTCGACGCGCTCTGTCCCCGCGGCCTCCGAGAAGACAGACTCCCGGCACGGGGGCGCAGCCGCACGGCCGCACCCGCACGGGCGCACCAGCACGGGCGCACCAGCACGGAAGCACAGCCGCACGGGCCAACACCCGCACGGGCGCTCCGGCACGGGGGCACCAGCACGGCCGCACCGGCCGACCGGAGAGGGACTGGCCGGCCGGTGGGCTGCGCTCGATCAGCGGGAGCGCTGCATCTCCCGGACCAGGATCGTGGCGGTCTGCGCGCGACTGATCGGATCGCCCGGCCGGAAGGTGCCGTCCGCGAACCCCGAAATCAGCCGGTTCTGCGCCAGTACCGCGATCGCCTCGTCGTGCGCCCCACCCGCATCGGCGAAGCGCCCGGCGGTCTCGACCTGCTCGGCGGCATCGACCTGCTCCACCACCTCGAGGTCGAGGCCGGCCACCAGCATCGATGCGAACTGCCCGCGGGTGACCGACGAACCGGGACGGAACGTGCCGTCCGCGAACCCACGGACCACGCCGGCCTGCGCCAGCGCCGCGATCGTGGACGCATGCGTGGTACCGGCGACGTCCGCGAACCCGGAGTCCTGATCGGTCTGCATCCCCCACCAGCGGGCCAGCAGCGAGGCCGTCTGCCCACGGGTGAGCACGCCGGCCGGGTCGTAGGACTCGGCGGTCACGCCATGGGTGACCCCCACGCCGTGCAGACAGGCGATCGCGCGGCGGTGCGCCTGTCCCTCCGCCACGTCAGCGAACGGGTAGGGATCCGCATCCACCCAGACGCCGACCGACACACGCAAGCGCTCGCCGTCGGGAAGCGTGCCCTCGACGTGCACCGTGTGCAGGCAGGGCGCGACCATCGCGCCCAGTCGCTCGGTCACCGTGTCCAGCATGCCGTCGTCGTCGGTCTCGAACGAACCGAGTGCCACCCGGTCCGGTAGCAACCAGGCGCGGACCGATGAGCGCGGCGCGAAGCCGTGGACCCGCACCTCGACCCCCTGGCCCTGCCGGACCACCAGGCGAGCCTCCGCATCCACGTCATCATCGATGTCGTCCGGGGGCTGCCCGGCATCCGTCGGCGGTGAGCTCTCACCGGGCTGCCCCGACGGCGGTTGCGCAGGCGGCGACCCATCCGGATCGTCGCCCGGTGATGGCGATCCGCCTTGAGGCAGCACCTCGATCCCGAAGCCGGCCGAGCCGACCGACAGCCCACCACCAGGAGTCGACTCGACCACGACATCGACCGGGAGGCCACCGACCTCGGCCGCCGCCTCGCCCGGAGCGGGCACCCGGTCATCCGGCGTCCGCACGGCGTCAGGTTCGGGATCGGGGGCCGGCTCGGGCTGTGGCGCTGGCTCCGGCTGCGGCGCCGGCTCCGGCTCGGGCTGCGGTGCCGGCTCGGGCTGCGGTGGTGGCGATGGTGCAGGTGCGGGCGCAGGATCAGGATCAGGCGCTGGTGGCCCGGGTGCCGGGTCGGGTTCGGGGTCCGGCGCAGGCTCTTCGTCGACGGGCGCCGGCTGGGGTGGAGGTGGCGGAAGCGATGGTGGCGGAGGTGGCGGAGCGACGGGGGTTGCCGTCACCGGGTCGGAGGTCACACCCTCGATTGCACCGTTGTCGGCACGGGCGACCACCGTGTATTCCTGTCCGTTGTCCAGCCCGGTGATCGTCCAGGGCATCGTGAGCGACGCAGGATCACGCACCACCCACGGACCATCGTCGAGCCGGTAGGCCACGTTGGTCGCATCACCCTGCGGGGTGATCGTCAGCGCCAGCGACCCGTTGCCCGCCACGACGCTGAGTGCCGGTGCGGCCGGCGGCGGCGGAGTCGTGGTCGCCGTGTCCAGCTGGTTGGAGGACGGACTCTCTCCGACACTGTTGACCGCGCGCAAGCGCACCGAGTAGGCGGTATCGACGTCGAGTCCGTCGATGAGCAGCGGGGAGGCGGACACGTCTGGCGACGGGGCGATCCAGGTCGTCCCCCCGTCCAGCGAGTATTCGTAGCCGATGATCGGCGAGCCGCCGTCGCCGGCGGGCTGGAACGATACCGACAAGGTGGTGAGGCCCGGGGTGACGCTGATCAGGGTCGGAGCGAGCGGCGCGGTCGCCGACGCCCGGATCTCGAAGGTCCGCGTCGCCGTCGCCGCAGGGGCGTACTCCCCGGTGAGCCCTTGCGCAGCACGTAAGGTGCAGTTGCCGAGAGCGACCTTGGTGACGGTCACGTCGCTCGGGCTGGCCGGGTCAACGCTCACCGTGCACACGTTCGGGGTCAGGGAAGTGACCTCGACCGGCGCCCCCGAAGTCGCCGTCACCGGGGACACCGCGAAGGTGTCACTGCCGGCACCTACCTGGTCGCCGACCTCCGGCAGTTGGATCCGGTTTCGGAGACCGACCAACACCAGGTCA
>SKJO01000331.1 GCA_007121975.1 Nitriliruptoraceae bacterium
CGCGGGGCGCGGCGGGCGGCAACTGGGCACACCGTGCCCGACGTCGCTTTCGTGTCGCTGTCGGGTGACTTCAGGTCGGCAGCAGCACGAGCTTGCCGACCTCGTCGCCGGCAGCGAGATCCGCCTGCGCCTCGTGGATGTGGGTCAGCGGGTAGGTCCGGGCCACCCGCGGCTCGATGCGTCCGCTGCGGGCGTCGTCCACCAGCCGGGCGAACTGGTCGGGGGTGTGCATCGTCGAGCCGATCAGCTGCCGGCGGTGCAGGTAGAGCACCCGCAGATCCAGACGGACCACCGGGCCGGCCACCGCCCCGCAGATCACCCACCGGCCACCCGGTGCGAGCACGTCGAGCAGCTGCTCGAGCGCCCAGCCGCCGACCACGTCGGCCACCACGTCGACCGAACCGCCGGCCACCTCGCGGATCCGCTCGGACAGCGTGAGGGTGCCGGGGGCGTCCGAGCCGGAGTCGGCGGCATCGGGGGTGTCGGGTAGGTCGCGCGAGACCGTGTGGTGGGCGCCCTCCTCGGCGAGCAAGTCCGTGTGGGCCGCGCGGGTCAGCGCCACGACCGTGGCGCCCCGTGCCCGGGCCAGCTGCACCAGGGCCAACCCGACCCCACCCGACGCCCCGGTGACCAGCACCGTCTCACCCTCTCGGAGCCCCGCCCGGTCCAGCATCCCCGCCGCCGTGCCGTACGCGATCGGCAGGCAGGCCAGCTGCGCATCGCTCAGCGGCGAGTCGGTCACGTCGTGGACCTGCTCGGCTGCCACCGCGAGGTACTGGGCGAATCCACCGTCGAGCTCCGAGCCGAGCACCGCGGTCAGGGTCGGCTCCGGTCCGTCGTCGGCATAGAAGGTCGGGTCGGCCACGACCCGACAGCCGACCCACGCCTGGTCCACCCCGTCCCCGACCGCGACCACCCGACCGGCGACGTCGCCGCCCTGGATGCGGGGGACATCGAGTGCCACCCCCTGCCAGCCCGCGACCGCGTCGGGATCCTCCGGGCTGCCGTAGGCACCTTGGCGGGTCCACACGTCGGTGGTGTTCACCGCTGCGGCGGCGACCTCGATCAGGACCTGGCCCGGTCCGGCGACCGGTACCTCGACGTCGTCGCGGACCTCGAGCATGTCGGGGCCGCCGTGTCCGGTCAGCAGCGCCGCGGTCATGTGGTGCGGGGAGATGACGGCTCCTTCGCGCGGGGGGTCGAGGCGGCAGGACGAGACGCACCGTCCGCCACCGATCCTGCCACACCCCGCACGCCGGGCCGATGATGCGGCCGGCAGGTCTGCGTAGCCGCACGCACGTCGCGGCGTCGGATCCCGCGCGGCGGCTACGGACTGGTCCAGACCACGGCGCGGGCGGTGTCCGAGGAGGTGCCGACGAATCCGACGGCCACCAGCCCATGGGGTCCGTCGGTCACCGCGGTGAGCGCGGCCCACTCGACGTCGTGCCCCCGGTCGCGGTCCGTCGGGTCCGCCGGGTCCGGCGCGGTGTGGTCCGGCGCGGTGTGGTCCGGTGCGGCCTGGTCCGGTGCGGTCTGGTCCGGCGCGGGCGTCGGGGGCCCGACGCGGGTCCAGCGCTCACCGTCCTCGGAGCGCCAGGCGGCGGCCTGCAGCACCTCGCCGACGTCCGGACCGCCGACGTCGACCGAGCCGACCGCGATCAGCCCCGCCCGGGTCTGCGCGACGTCGAGCAGCTCCACCTCGCCGTCGGCGCTGAGCTCGGGTGCCGGGATCCGGGTCCAGGCCAGACCGTCGGGCGAGGTCCACACGGCCGGGATGGTGCGGGGCCCCGGCTCGTCGAAGCCGGCCGAGACGCTGCCGACCGCGACCAGCCCCGGACCGCCCACCGCCACCCCCCGCATCCAGGGCGCGCCCGGCCCGCCGAAGACCGCCTCGTCGTGGGGCACGCGCCTCCAGGTCGCCTCATCGGTCGAGGTCCACACCGCCGCGACCCAGCCTTCTCCGGCGGCGTCCTGCACGGATACGCCCGGTTCCGGCCGGTCGGCGCAGCCGACCGCGACCAGTCCAGGACCGCCGGCGACGACCGCCGACATCTGCTGCCAGGGCGAAGCGCGGAAGCCCTCGATGGTCTCCTCGATCGGGACCAGCCGCCAGCTGCGACCGTCCGACGAGGCCGCGACCGCGACGCTCGACTCGTCGGCGAGGCCGGGCCGCCAGCTACCCACCGCGACCAGTCCTTGGTCGTGCCCGGAGACCGCCAGCAGCTGCAGGTCCCCCGGCTGCGGGCCACCGAGCTCCGCGCTGCGCGTCCAGTGGTGACCGTCGTCGGAGATCCACGCGGCCGGTTGGAGGTGGCCGGCCGGGTTCTCGCTCACGCCCACCGCGACGAGCTGGCCGTGCGCCACGGTCACGTCGGTCATGGCGGTGAACCCGGCGGTGCCGGCTGCGGAGGGGGGCTGCTCGGCCGTACCGAACACCTCGTCGTCGTGTGCGACCCGCTGCCAGCTGCGCCCGTCGGGTGAGGTCCACACCGCCGCAACCGTTCCGCCACCGTCGGGTCGCGACACCCCGCCGACCGCCACGTAGCCGGGCGGACCGTCGACCACCGCCGCCAGGTGCACGGCGTTGGCATCGCCGAGCCCGGCCGCTTGCGCATCGAGCACGGTCCAGGTCTGTCCGAGGCCGGCGATCGGGTCCGCGGTGGGATCGGCGGCCGGATCTGCGCCTGAGCCGGCACCCGGGCCACCGCCGCCGCAGGCCGACACGCCGATCACCGAGAGCACGATGATGGCCAGTGCAAGGCGGGTGAGCCGTCGTTCCGGGACGGACGATCGCATCGCGACCACCTCCGAAGGTTCGGGGACCCGGGCGGCGCTTCCGGCGGTCGCCACACGCTGCGCGAAGCACCGGCGGCACGGACCTGCTGCTTCCATCATCCGCCGGTCAGCCGGGGACGGCCAGTGCGGGGAGCCGACCTCGCAACCCGGAGCGCGACCTGGCAGCCTGGACCCTCACGGCCTGCGGCGCCCTGGGCAGCCCGCCGTACGGACCCACCGGCAGGCCAAGGCTGATCACGGAGGCGATGTGCAGACGCGGTCGATGCGCGAACCTCGGGGCTCGGGGCGGACCCAACGGGTCGCTGGGTTCACCCTGGTCGAACTGCTGGTGGTGGTCCTCATCCTGGGGGTGCTCGCGGCGATCGCGATCCCGATCTACCTCAACCAGCGCCGCAGCGCCTACGACGCCACGGTCGAGTCCGACCTGCGCAACCTCGTCCCGGCCGTCGCAGCCATCGCATCAGGCAACCTCGAGGTCGATCCTCCCCTCACTGACGGCCCCGTCGATCCTTCCGACTGGGGGATCGAGACCAGCCCGGGGGTCGAGTTCTTCGTGAACCTCGACTTCCAGGGCGGCTGTGTCTCGGCCATCCACACCTCCTCGACCAACCACTTCCGGATCACCGCGCAGGGACGGCAGGTCGAGGAGGGCGCCTGCCCGCCCGGCGACGGCTCGCCACCCGACGACTGATCGAGGCATCGGCCGGGTTGGGCACGACGACGCCCCCGGGGACACCCCGGGGCTCGGGACCGCCGAAGTCGGGGCGAAACACTCGTGGGCGAGAGTTTCGCGCCAGGCGGCCCCGACGATCTGCCTCGAACACTCGCCAGCGCGAGTTTC
>SKJO01000461.1 GCA_007121975.1 Nitriliruptoraceae bacterium
CAGGTCGTCGGTCCCTGACCTGCGGTGGTGACACCGCGACCGCGGCGTCGTAAGGTTCCGCTCAGCGCCCTGCCGGCGTGACCTCGCCGGCCGTGCGCTGAGGACGGGAGTTCGGATGTCCGACATCGCGATGCCCCAGAAGCAGCGCAAGAAGCTGCCCCCCACACCCGGGCCCAAGTCGACGTCCGCCACACCCGGGTCCAAGCGCAGGGAGCTGCCGCCCAGGCCAGATGGTTCCACGCCCGCGCAGGCTCCCTCCGGGGCGGGCAACGCCGCGGTCTCCGACCTGGCCGAAGGTGGTACGCGCCGTCGCAGCCCCTCAGGTGCGCCACCCGTGCTCGACCCGTCCACCAAGCCCGCCGCGGCGACCGCGACGTCGGGCGCACCAGCCCCGGCAAATGTGGAACAGGCACTCAAGACGCTGGCCAAGAGCTCGCCCGAGCAGATCAACCGACTGTTCGGGCAGTGGGTCGAGGCCAAGGCCGGCGACGACGAGGAGCATGAGCACAAGCTCGGCAAGCTCGGCAAGGTGACCACCACGGGGTCGGCGGCGATCGGCGCCGGGTACGGAGGCTACGCCGGGGCCCAGAAGGTCACCGAGCAGCTCGGAGAGCTCGGATGGGCGGTGCAGGTGCTCGCCGAGGCCGGGTTCGTGGCCGGCGCCACCCTCGAGCTCAAGGGGTCGATCGCCAAGGACTTCGGGCCGTTGGCCACCAAGGCGCAGGCCTCGCTCGATGCCTTCGCCGGGATCTCGACCAAGGTGCAGGGCAGCGCGTTCGTCTCACGCGGGGACCAGTGGTGGGAGCTCGGTGCCGGCGCGGCCGGCAAGGCCGAGTTCTTCGCCGGCGCCAAAGGCAAGGCCGATGCCAACGTGACCTTCGACGCCAAGGGGCTCGGGCTCGAGCTCGGTGGCGAGGTCGAGGCCGCCGCCGGCGTCGAGGCCCTCGCCGAGGGGGAGGTGGCCATCGATCTCGCCAAGCGCCGGATCGCGCTGGCCGGCGAGGCGTCGTTCTTCGCGGGCGCGAGGGTCTCGGCCAGCGGTGGGGGGACCTTCCGGCTCTATGGTCGGGATACCGCCAAGGTGCACGGGACCGCGTCGGCCACCGCCGGCATCGGCGAGGAGGCCAAGATCGGCTTCAAGCTCGCCCGCGGCGTGATCAGCTTCGATCTGGGGTTGGGCCTGACCCTCGGGGCCGGTTTCGAGGGTGACGTGTCCAACACCGTGGACTTCAAGCCCATCGGCGTGCTGATCATGCGCAAGTACGCCCGGCACTTCAAGACCCACCGATCGGTGGAGGCCTCCGCCCTCCTGGCCGCCGACAGCCCGCTGCGCCAGAAGCTGCGCACCTACGCGGCCTTCAAGGCCTCGGAGCTGCGCAGTGGGGCGGAGAACTTCGTCAAGATCGAGAAGGTCCAGGCTTACGTGGATCTGGCGGTGGACCGCAAGAAGCTCAAGAAGAACGGCGACCGGACGCTGGACGCGGCCATCACCCAACTCATCACCGAGGAGTGCCGGGTGGCCGACCGGGGGGTGGCGCCGACCTCGGTCAAGGTCGAGTTCGGCAAGATCACCGAGCTGAGCTTCCCGGACGACGCCACCGACCGCATCCGCGACGGCGGGCCGGCGAAATCCAAGCACTCGTACACCGATGCGCCGAAGGTCGGCAAGTCAGGCAAGGATCTGCGCGAGGTGGGGTCATGAGCGGGGGTGGTGAGGTGGAGTTCGTCGAGTTCACCTACGAGGAGATGGGGGTGAGTCTGGATCTGCCGGCGGGGTGGGTGCTGTCGGCCGATGACGTCGGGGACGTGTTCAGCTACGTGGCCGACGGGGTGGTCGAGGACGACGGCTACGCGGCCTCGATCGTGGTGCAGCGTGAGGAGCCGCTGCTCGACGACGACCTCGTCGAGCAGGCGGCGGCCGAGTCGTTGGCCGAGATGGCGCTGAGCTACGCGAACCTGGGGATCCGGTTCACCCGTCGGGAGGGGGATCGGGTGCTGCGCTCGTATGAGTTCGACAAGGAGGGCCGGCGGGTGCGCCAGCTGCAGGGGCTCGTCGCCGACAATGCGTTCACGGTGATCACGTGCACCGCGCCGTTGGTGCACGCCGATGCGCTGGATCCGGTGTTCGAGCACGTGGTGCGCTCGCTTCGTCACGTCACCGACTGACGCCCCTTGTCGGCGGCGCCCCTTGTCGGCGGCGCCCCTTGTCGGCGACGCCCCGGGTCGCGGAGGCTGGGGTCGGTCGTTGGCTGCCGGGTCAGAACACCACCTCGACGGCCAGCAGACCCTCGGCGGGCTGACGGCCGCTGAGCGCCAGGCAGAAGTCCACCGCATCGAGGTGCAGCGACTGCCCGCCACCTCGGTGGGTGAAGCGGCCCCCGGCCGGTCCGGTGAGGGTCAGCGACACCGGCTGGTCGTGGGTGCGGGCCCACTCGGCGGCGACATCCGCCACGATCCGGCCGTCGTGCTCGGCGGTGAGCTCGAGCTCGCCTCCGGTGGCGCGGACCACGTCCACGCGGTGCATCCACTGGTCGCGCAGGTAGACGACGTCCACGAGGTGGCCGAGACGGATGGGGCCGAGCGGTCCCGGCACCTGCGCACGGCGCATCACCGCGGGGGTGCGGTAGCGCCCGCGGATCGCCTTGGGCGCGATGGCTTCGAGCTGTTCGCGCAGCTCGGTGGGGGAGAGGTGGTTGCGGTCGGCGACCTGCACCTCGTTGATGCCGTCGACCAGCGGTCGATCGGTGCCGCGCACCCGGCGCCGTCCGCGCAGCAGCTGGGCGGTGTTCTCCCGCATCGAGGCGTTGGCCTCGGCAGCACCGAGCAGGTGGGCGACCATCCGGCGGATGTCCCAGGCGTCGCAGGCGGTGGGTCGCTGCCAGTCGTCATCGTCGAGCCCGGCGAGCAGAGCCAGCAAGCGCGCGTACTCGGTGGTGGCCAGGCCCACCATCTCGTCGCGGTCGATGGGGGCGAGGCTGCCGAGGTCGATGGTCATGGTCGTGTCCTGGGGGATGTGGCGGGTCATGGGGCGTCCTTCCTCGGGTCGGGGGTCGGGGGTAGATCCAGGTGGTGGCAGAACAGGTCGACCACGTCGTCGACGAGGTCGTGCCAGCGGCGCCCCCCGGGCTCGTTGGCCAGCTGCTGGTGGGCGAGGCCGCTGGTCAGTGCGGTCCACAGGTCGAGGTCGCGCTGCTCGACGACGCCGATCTCCGCGAAGCGCTCGCGCATGTTGTCGTAGGCCTCGACGGCGGGCGCGTAGGCAGCCGGGGAGGGCTCCCAGCCGGCGATGGAGCGCTGGAACAGCAGCTGGAAGCGCACCGGGTCGTCGCTGGCGAAGTCGAGGAAGAAGCGGGCGCCGGCCAGCAGCACCCCACGGGGGCCGACCTCGTCGAGCGGGGGGATGGCCGCGAGCTGACCGGCGAGGAACTCGCGGTTCGCGGCGGCGAACATCGCGTCGTAGATGTCGGGCTTGCCGGTGAAGTACTCGTAGAGCGACGGGGCGCGCATCCCGACCCGGCCCGCGAGCTCGCGCAGCGAGAAGCCGGTCAGGCCGACCTCCCGGGCCAGCTGCCAGGCGGCGTCGAGGATCTGGGTGCGGGTGGCCTCGCGCCGGGCGGCGACCCGGGGGCTGGG
>SKJO01000070.1 GCA_007121975.1 Nitriliruptoraceae bacterium
ACGCAGCCGCGCCCCGCTCTCGACCTGGACGCCGCCCCCGTGCACGGCCGAGCCCCGGTCGATGGCGACGCCGACCAGCGTGAGCTCGGCACCCGGCTCGAGGCGCAGGATCTGGAAGCGGTCGTCGCCGCTGAGCACGGCCGGGGGCTCGCTGCGATCCTGGAGGGTGAAGGAGCGGCCGGCGGGCACGATCAACGGGCCGGCGGCGAGCACGACGGCGCTGTCGTACTCCCCGGGCACGTACCCGGCGATGGGGTCGATCTCCAGGCAGATGGTGTCGCCCTGCTCGACCGCGGCCATGGCCGCACGCAGCTGGCCCGCCCCCCCGTCGTCGCCCGGGTCGGTGACGGTGAGATGGCAGGCACGCAGGTCCACCACCTCGATGTCCAGGGTGATGCGTGGCGGCGGCTCGGGCCCGTGGGGCGGCTGGGTCGCGGAGGCGGGCACCGGCCCGTACCAGGCCTCGACCGTCGCGGAGTAGGTCCCACGTCGGATCGGCGTGCCCGACAGCACCCCGCTGGCCGCATCCAGCGCCAGGCCGGGGGGGAGCGACCCGGCGACCACGCGCCACACGACCCCGTCGGAGAACAGCCCGCTGGCCACCAGCTGCTGGGCGGGGTAGGCCTGGCCGACCACGCCGCCGGGTGGGGTCAGCGGCGCGATGCTGAGCGTGGCCAGCGGTGCACCGGCGCTGACCAGCCGGAAACGGCCCGCGAACTGGCGCACCTCGCCGTTGGGGCGGGCGGTGGGGGCCGGGGTGCGGCACGGTCCGGCGTAGGCATCCATCCCCGGGTGGCCGGGCCCGTAGGTGGTGCAGGCAGCCAGGCCGACCCAGTCGGCCAGGGGCAGCTCGGCCTCGAGCAGCTTCCAGCTCCACTTCTTGAACCACAGATCGAGCTTGAGCTCGACGCGTCCGGCCACCCCGAGGTCCATCCACCACCAGGGGCGCGCGGGGTTGGTGGTCAGGACCATCTCGAGGAACGGCCCGATCGAGATCCGTGGGCCGATCACCGAGTACAGCTTCACGGTCAGGTGCAGCCAGGCGTCGACCATCGCATAGGCCCGCAGGTCGCGTGCCCGCAGCATGAGCTCGTCGAAGCTCGGCGCTTCGAACTCCGCGTAACCCGCGGAGTACGCGCGGTTGTCGCGTACCCCGATGACGATGCCCGCGGACGCGCCAGCGGCGAGATCGAGCCCCGCGAGTCCGGCCGACAGCCCCAGCGTGGCGCCGAGCTCGAACACCACCACCACCGGAACCGGGCCCGCCGCGAAGGAGACCCTGGCCTTGAGCAGGTCGACGTCGAGGTCGCAGGCCACCGAGACCCCGTCGAGCGCGACCGACGCCTCGGCGCCGACGGTGGCCAGTGCGGTGACCAGGGGCGCCTTCATCCACCGCCAGCGCACCCGGAACGCCATGTCGATGGTCGGTCCGAGCCGCGCCTCGAGGCCGGTGAAGTCACAGCTGCCCTCGACCTCGCCCTCGTAGGTGTAGGCCACGCTCACCCCGCTGCTGCTGCGGGCGGTCGCGGTGATCTGGGTGCGGCCGTGGACGTCGGGGTCGCTGACCGAGAACTCCTCGACGTCGTAGTCGGAGGCCCCGAGATCCACGATGAGGTCGCCGGCCGGGAAGACGTCCTCGAGCAGCGCAGGCGTCGTCTGGATGCGCTGACGGCCCGCAGCGTCGGTGGTGATCCCGGTCACCTCACCGAGCCACCCCTCGGGGGTGTCGGGCGTGACCCCGACGACCAGGTGGTTGCCCTCGGCAACCGGATCGGCGCCGGCCTCGAGCACCACCAGCCCGTCGGCACCGATCGAGACGATCTGCTGCTCGTCGGGGATGACGGTCGTGTCGGGCACGACCAGCTCGGCCGCCACGGCCGGCAGCGCGAAGTAGCCCACGACCTCGACCCGGACGTGCACCGCCGGGCCATGGTTGGCGACGGTGACCTCCCCGTCGTCGCCGACCGGCACGATCGTGAGCGCGGTGCCCGTCGCGCCGCCCGCGGCCGCCAGGCTCGGCGTGCCGGGGACGTCCTGCCCGGTGGGATGCAGCCGGAGATCGGTGCCGTTGGGCGGGTCGTGAGCGCTCAGCCGGAGCACCAGCGTGTGGACCAGCCCCTGCTCGCCGATCTCGTCGTCGCCGGGCAGACCGGCCCGGGCTTCGACCGGGATCGGCAGCGAGGACGCTGCGGCGAGCCGCACGCCGTCATCGGAGCGCGTGTCGAGCAGCTCGCCGGGGGCGAGCGGGTGGTAGGCACCGTCCCCTGGCAGCCAGCCGAGCACGTCGAGGGTGAGGTGGGTGTGCCCGACCTCGTGGCGCACCGCGACCGACCCGTCGGCGCCGGCAGCGACGATCACCAGGGCGCGACGGACCCGCCCGGGTTCGGCCACCAGGTCCGCGCTGCCGGGACGGTCGGTCCCCGCGGCCCACACCGTCACCGGCGTGGGGTCGGTCGAGGCGCTGGTGCCCACCGCCAGGACCACGGCTGCAGCGTCGCCGGGGGGCAGGCCCGGGGCGCCGGTGACTGGGACCTCGAGGAGCTGCCCGGCGGAGAGCGGGTCCGCAGCCGCGCCGGTGCGGGTGTCGAGCACCCGGCGGGGCGCAACGGTGCGCAGTTGCTCCTCGGGCGGGAACCAGCCGAGCAGCTCGAGAGCGGCCCCGACCGGGGGACCAGACTCGTCGGGGATCACCGGTCCGCCCCCGGGCGGGATCAGGTGCTCGGCGAGCAGCCGGGTCAGGAACGTGGCCATCTGGTCGCGTCGCACGTCGTCGTGGGGGGCGTAGGTGGTGGCGGTGCGGCCGGTGGTCAGACCCTGGTCGAAGGCCACCTCGATGGCGGCCTGGTGGGCGTTGCCCGCGATGTCGGTGAAGGGGGAGTCGTCCGCGCTGCGCGTGATCCCGTCGGCCCACTCGAGCGCACGCACGAGGTAGGAGGCCATCTGGTCCCGGCGCACCAGGCCCGCCGGGGCGTAGGTCGACGGCGTGGTGCCCCGCACGATGCCGGCGGCAGCGAGCTGCCCGATGGAGGTGGCGTGGACCTGCTCGCCGACGTCGTCGAAGGCATGGGCCGCGTCGGGCAGCGTGTGGCCCGCGGCCTCGAGGGTGCGGGCCACGAAGCTGGCCATCTGGTCGCGCCGCACCGCGTCCGCAGGTCCGTAGGTCTGCGCGTCATAGCCGTGGGCGATACCCCAGTGCGCCGCGCAGCCGATCCCCGGCGCGTGCACGCTGCTCGCCGCCACGTCCGAGAACGTCGGGGTCGCCGTGTCCGGCGGGCAGACCGGCCCCGTGACGCGGGGCACCCCGGGGGCGGCGCGGTGCGTAGCGGCGACCAGACGTGGAGCGTGAAGGAGCGAGACGGCGCCGGAGGCACCGAGCTCGACGAGCACCAACGTGGCCTCGTCCCGACCCTCGTCGACCTGCAGGGTGGGGATCGCCGGCCGCTCGCCCCCGGCCGGGAAGACGCTGAGCTCGGCAGGGGCCTGCACGCCGGTGACCGCCAGGCGCAGCACGATCGTGCCGGCCTCGGGCGCCTCGGGGACACCGGCCACGCCGGCGACGGGAACCTCGATGACGCCGGGCGCGAGCGACGCCGGTACGGCCAGCAGCGCCGGCGTGAGCGCAACGAAGCC
>SKJO01000493.1 GCA_007121975.1 Nitriliruptoraceae bacterium
AGGGCGGCCCGGGGGTGGCCCGGAACACCGTCGCGGGCGCCGTCCCGGCCGCGCGCAACACGACCTGCTCGGCCCGGGCGGCCACGTAGGCCGCCGACCCGGCGGTGACCTCCACCTCGACGTCGTCGGCCGTGGCGCGCACCACCCCGTGCGTGCACAGCAGGATCTGTGGGCCGCGCCGATCGAGCGCCACCTCGGCGACCTGCCCCACGTCGCCTCCGGACTGCCCCACGTCGCCTCCGGCCTGCCCCAGGTCCGATCCGCCACCCACGGTCAGACGCGACAGCCGGAAGCGCTCCTCGGCCGCCGGCAGGACGGCCTCACCCACGACGCCGGCCTCGACCCGGACCAAGGGCGGCGGACCCACCCGCGCATCGAGGATGCGCAGCAGTTCGTCCACGTCGACGTGCTTGGGGGTCAGCCCACCGCGCAGCACGTTGTCCGAGGCCGCCATGATCTCCACCCCGAACCCGCCGAGGTAGGCGTGCAACGTCCCCGGCGGCAGGTGGATGCTGGCACCCGGAGACAGCTCGAGCAGGTCGAGCAGCACGGCGACCGCCACCCCGGGATCCTGCGGGTGGGCGGCGGCGAGCCCGAGCAGCGCCTGGGCGACCGGCACCGTCCCGAGCGAGCTCACCCCGCTGCCGTCGTCGGGCGCGGTCGGGTCCGCGGCGTCGTCATCCGTCGCTTCGCGCAGCACCCGACGGGCGGCCTGCACCAGCCCGTCGACCAGCCCGGCCCGACGCTGGTCGGGGGTCGCAAGCAGCTCGCGCACGATGTGGCTGAGCGCCGCCTCGCCGTCGTGGCGCAGCCGGGTGCGCACGTCGGGGAGAACGTCGAGGTGGTCGAGCAGTCCGAGGGTCGCCGCCACCGGCCGGAACCCGCACAGCGCCTGTGTCGGGCCCAGGGCATGGAACAGCTCGGGCTTGGGCCAGTCGTCGCGGTAGCAGCGCTCGGGCGCGTCGCGCGGAATGCCTGCAGCCTCCTCGGCGGCGAACCCGGCCCGGGCCCGCTCCGCGTCGGGGTGGGCCTGCAACGACAGCGGCGACGCGCTGGCCAGCACCTTGAGCAGGAACGGCAGGCGGTGCCCGTCTGCGGCCAGCTGCGGGCCGAGCTCGCCGAGCGGGTCGGCGGCGATCACGCGATCCAGCGGCACGGGGTCGACCTCGCCGGGTCGCTCGAGCAGGCTCGGGGCCGCGGGATGGGCGCCGAACCACAGCTCGGCCTCCGGACCTGGCGTGGGCGAGGGCCGGCCCTGGAACTGGGCGAGGGCGGTCCGCGACCCCCACGCGTAGCGCTTGAGCCGACCGGTCAGCCGCCCGATGGGTGCGGTGGTGGCTACGGGCACACGGCTCCTCGACTCCTCGGCGCATCGGCGCATCGACGCATCGACGCATCGGTACGGGCACCGCCAGCGGCAGCGTCGAGGATAGAGCGCGCCGAGCGCCTCCTCGATCGACGTAGGGAGGTCACGGGCCGTGGCCAGCGCTCAGCACTACGCTCATCGCGTCCGCGCCCGTAGCTCAGCTGGATAGAGCAGGGGACTTCTAATCCCAAGGCCGCAGGTTCGAGTCCTGCCGGGCGCGCCACGGCCCGCCCCCGCATCCCTGTTCGCCACGTGCTCGGGACGCCACGATGGGCGCCGAGCGGTGCTGATGGGCGCCGGGCGGTGCCGATGGGCGCCGGGCGGTGCCGATGGGCGCCGGGCGGTGCCAAGCGGTGCTTGACTTCCAGCACTGCACCCCCCAGCCGCGAGGAGCGCCGTTCATGACCACACCGCCTGCTGCCGGCAGCTACCTCGGCGTCGCCCCCGGGGTCGACCTGTACTACGAGGTCCATGGCGAGGGACCACCGCTGGTGCTGCTGTCGGGGTGGACGTTCAGCACCGAGGTGTTCGAGCACCAGATCTCCCACTTCTCGCGGACCCATCAGGTCATCGCCATCGACCAGCGCAGCCACGGCCGCTCCACCATGGCCGGCTCGGGCAACGACTACGGCACGTTGGGTGCCGACCTGCTGGCGCTGCTCGAGGCCCTCGACCTTCGCGACGTCGTCGTGGTGGGCTGGTCGTTCGGGTGCCTGACGACCTGGAGCGCGGTGCGTCAGGGTGCGCTTCCCCGGATCCGTGCGGTGGTCTCGATCGACCTGTCGCCCAAGCCGCTGTCGACCGTCGACACCGACTGGGTCGAGGGCACGCTCGACGACATCGCCGGGGCGTACAACGGCTACCTGAGCTCGCCCGAGGGCCACCGCGACTTCGTCGCCGGCTACGCCACCGAGCTGATGATCCAGCGGGACCTCGAGCCGTCCGAGCTGCAGTGGCTCATCGACCAGTCCACCCGCACCCCGACACCCATCGCCGCGCAGCTGTTCGCGTCGGGGATGTTCAGCGACTACCGCGAGGAGGCCGCCCTGCTCGACCGCTCGGTGCCGACGCTGTTCGTCGTGGCCGAGCACTGGGCACCGACCGCGAGGGCGTTCCTGGCTGAGCACTGTCCGTCGGCCAGCATCGAGGTGCTCGGCGGCCATCTGATGCTCTGGGAGCATGCCGAGCGCTTCAACACGGTGCTCGAGGGCTTCCTCGCCACGAGCTGAGCAGCCGCCGCTCCCGGCGGTCGGTGACGACCTCACCCAGAGCACCGGCTGCGGGCCGGCGGCAGGTCGGTGAGCCGACCCTTCGATGACAGCCTCGAAGCGGCCGGGCATGATGGGTGCCCCGTGTCCCGACCGGCACCGAGCCGTCAGGAGGCCATCACCGATGCCTGCCGACCCGCCCCAGGATCCGAGCTCGGCGCGCGACTACCCCCGCGAGTTCATCGCCTCGCACATCGCCGAGGAACGGCGCGAGGTGTCGATCCTCGGCGAGATCCGCGAGGTCGTGTTCGGCGCCCAGGACGGGCTGGTCTCCACCCTGGCCGTGGTCGCCACGGTCGCCGGAGCCGCCAGCGACAACCTCGCCGTGCTGGTGGCCGGCCTGGCCTCGGCGGTCGCCGGGATCTTCTCGATGTCGATCGGCGAGTACCTGGGCTCCAAGAGCCAGGACGAGATCTTCCGCAACCAGGTCGCCGACGAGCGGCAGGAGGTGAACGAGCGGCCGCTGGAGTCCGAGGCCGAGGTGGCCTACCTGTTCACCCAGGAGGGCATGCCCGAGCAGGACGCCTGGCAGGCGGCGGCCATCATCGCCCGCCACCCCGAGTCGCTGCTGGCAACGATGGTGGCCAAGGAGCTCGGCATCATCCACGACGAGCAGGACCTGACCTCGGGGGGGCCACTGCGCGGCGCGGTGTTCATGGGCCTGTCGTTCGCAGCGGGCGCGGTGGTGCCGATCGTGCCGTTCCTGTTCAGCGAGGGTCTGGCGGCTCTGACCATGGCGACGACGGCCACTGGGCTGGTCCTGTTCGGTATCGGCGTGGTCAAGTCCCGCTGGACCGAGCGCTTCTGGCTGTGGTCGGGGCTCGAGATCCTGGCACTGGCCGCGGTCGCCGGTGTCGCCGGCTACCTGTTCGGCACGGTGCTGCCCACGCTGCTCGGCTTCTCCGGCGTCGTCTGAGCCCCGACCGTCGCTGCCCCCGTGCCGGCCCGGCGCGCTGGCGTCGCTGCCCCCGTGCCGGCCCGGCGCGCTGGCG
>SKJO01000422.1 GCA_007121975.1 Nitriliruptoraceae bacterium
GGGGTCGATGGTCGCGTCCACGAACACGAAGCTGCCGGGCCACGAGCCCCAGTTGTTGGTGGTGATCCCGTTGCGTGTGGACCCGGTGTAGGAGCCCTGCCCCGGTCGGATCTCGATGACGACGGTGCCGCCCGAAGCCAGGGTGATCAGCCCGACGTGGACGGCAGCGGTGCACACCGAGGAGTCGTCGGTGTAGACGTCGGTGCCCCAGGCCGTGACGGCGCTACCGTTGCCGGGGCAGGCATACGACACCCGCTGGCCGTCCTGTCCGCGGTACTCGTTGGCACGGGTGGTCCAGGTCACGTTCGGGTGGCTGATGACGCCGCCCGGTGCGGGGTCGACCGGGTCGGTGGGGTCGATCGGCTCGGTGGTGGTGCCGATGTTCTGGTCGATCCAGGTGCGGTAAGGGGCGACCGCGGTGTAGGCGCCGGCGAGCGAGGAGTCCTCGTTACAGGCCTCGCCGGACGACACGATGCCGATCTGGCTCGCACCGGTCCCCGAGCCGAGCACCAGTGGCCCGCCGCTGTCCCCGGAGCACGCGTCGCTGTCCGGGCCGCCGGCGCACACGTAGGTTGCCGGGTCGTAGACGAACGTCTCGTTGGTGTAGCCGGCGACGCACACGTCGTGCTCGCGAACACTCACGCTGGCGCGCTGGAGGCGGTCGGTGTCGACCTGGGTGCCATCGAAGTTGTCGCGCAGGACCCCCCAGCCCGTGACGGTCGCGGTCTGTCCGGCGTAGTTGGGTGCGCCTGCGGTTGGCAGGTTCACCGGCGGTGCGGTGGTGGGTGCCGACAGCTCGATCAGCGCGATGTCCCGGAACAGGGTGGTCGGGTTGTACTCCGGGTGCCGGATGACCTGGCTGGCCTCGATGACCTCGGGGAAGCCGAGGTTGAAGTCGTCGCTGCCGATACCGACCCGCACGCCGGCGGGGTTGTTGCTGGAGAAGCAGTGCGCGGCGGTGAGCACCCACCGTGGGGCGATCACCGAGCCGGTGCATCCGCCGTCGGGGGACTCGACGAACACGACCCAGGGCAGGTCGGCGATCGACGCATTCACGCCGTTGTAGATGCGTGGCTGGATGGGATCGCCGACGCTGATGATGTCGGACGACGTCGGCTCGGCACTCGTCGGTGCGGGATCGTCGGCGAGCGCTGGTGGCACGGCCGCGAGCAGACCGAGGATCAGCGCAAGCGTCAGCAGCACGGACCGGCGGCGGCCGCGCTGCGTGCGGCTCCGGGTGGACGGGATCGACATCGGGTCTCCTCCTCGTCGCGGCCCGGATTGGTCCCGGGTCGGTACTCTTCCTGTCACTGCATGCTCACCCGGCCACGAAGCGTGAGCCAGGGTCCTTCGGCCCGCCATCGACGGACCGGGTGACGCGGACGGGTGCGCACCGTCGGCTCCTCGGCGCCGAGCAGTCGGCGGCCATCGGTCCGGTCGCCGTCAGTTTCATGGTCGATAGACCAGATCTTGTGCGCTAGGGGCCTACGTCCCCTGGTGTGCCCACGGGGTCGTGCCGCCCGCCTCGGGGTTGCTGCGCCGGGGGCTACGCTCGTCCAATCGTCGGTAGTGTCGCCCGGCCGGCGATCGCCGCTGGCGTGCCGAAGCAACCACCCGATGCCGACCACGTTCCCTGCCCGGCGCCGGGGTGCCCTGCCGCCGCGCCGGCCCTCCGGACCCCACGAGGTGACCGTCCGCGATGCCCGAGCCCGAGCTGGTGCGACGTGACCCGCCGGCCGACGAGCCGGCCGCGGAGCCGGCGTCGCCGGATGCGCTGCCGGCGTCGCCGGATGCGCTGCCCGAGCGTCCCGATCCCGCCGACGGACCCCTGCTGGCGCGGCTCAATCGTCGCGGCTTCCGCCTGGTGATGATCGCCGACGCGATCGTGCTCGCTGCGGTGATGGTCGGCACCATGCTGGTGCGCTTCGGCACCACCTGGCCGACCTATCCGGTCCCGACCTACTTCCTGTCGTTCTCCCTGGCGCTGGTCATCTTCCTCGGCGCGCTGTACTTCGGCGGTCTCTACGAACGTGAGCCGCGGCTGGGCGCGCCCTCGGCACTGCCGCGCGCTGCCCGTCAGACCCTGGCCGCCGCAGGGCTGGTGGCGCTGCTCACCCTGGCGGCCACCGGCGTGGCGCGTGAGATCGGACTGACCACCGCACGGGCACTGCCCTTCCCGATCATCAACCTCGTGGTGCTGATCGTGCTCGGTGCCGTGGGCGTGGCACTCAACCGCCGACTCGTGCACCGCATCCGCACCCGCCGTGAAGGCCGACCCAAGGTGGTTCTGGCCGGGGACCCCGAGGACGTCGAGGTGGCGCGGGCCCACCTGGAGCGCGAGGGTGCCCCCGCGCTGGTCGTGGCCGAGGTGCACGACCCTGCGGCCCTGGTCGCGACCGTGGGTCGCACCGATGCGACCGATGTGATGGTCGTGTCCGGGACCTGGCTCGAGCACCTGTACCCGGGTCCGGTCGAGGTCTTCGACCACGCCGGGATCACGGTGCTGCTGCGCGTCACCGCACGCGAGACCCTCTACGGCCTCGAACGCGTGCGCGAGGTCGGCGGGCTGCCGTTCGTGCTGCTGCGCGCGCAGACGATGCCCCGCTCACGAGCCCGGTTCAAGCGGTTCTTCGACCTCGTGCTGCTGGTCGTCGCCTCGCCGGTGATCCTGCTGGTCCTGGGGGCCATGGCGCTGTACCAGTTGGCGGTTGTCAGGCGTCCGCTGCTGTACTGGCAGCCCCGCGTCGGCGCGCGCGGCCGGGTGTTCCAGCTGGTGAAGTTCCGGACCATGGTCGTGGATGCCGAGTCCGACGGTCGCGGGGCGCGGCTGGCTGACGAGGACGACCCGCGGGTGATTGCCGGCTGCCGCTGGGTACGGGCGACCCGGATGGACGAGCTGCCCCAGCTGTACAACGTGCTGCGCGGCGAGATGTCGTTGGTCGGGCCCCGCCCCGAGCGCCCCGAGCTCACCGCCGACTTCGAGGCGCAGATCCCCGGCTACGCCCGCCGGCACGAACTGCCGCCCGGCTTGACTGGCTTGGCGCAGATCCACGGTCGCTACCACACCGATCCGGCCTACAAGCTCGGCTACGACCTGCAGTACCTGGTCAACTGGTCGCCGGTGCTCGACCTCGAGATCCTGCTGCGCACCGTGTGGGTGGTGGTGGCCCGCCGGATCTGACCGGCGTCGCGTGGCCTCGTGGGCGTCTCGCTTCGACGTGGGGCCACGCTTCCACGTGGGGCTTCGCTTCCACGTGGGGCCGGTTGGTGGCTGGGAACTCGCGTGGGCGAGTGTTTCGTGCGGGCGGCGGGCGGTTGGTGGCTGGGAACTCGCGTGGGCGCGTGTTTCGTGCCGGCGGAGGGGTCGCGGGGGAGGCGGGGGTCCCGTAGCTGCGAAACGCGCGGGGGCCGGGCGGCGGAATCCGGCGGGGAGCAGCCCGCCTCATCCCGCCTCATCCCGCCTCATCCCGCCTCAGCCCGGCAGGCCGGTGGCTCGCAGGATCGCGTCGGCCTGGTCCGCCCGCACGCCGTGGGCCAGCAGAGCCATGCGGAGCCGAACCACCAGCAGGGGTGCGGCGCACCGGGGGCAGTAGTTGGCCTGCGCGACCTCACCGA
>SKJO01000332.1 GCA_007121975.1 Nitriliruptoraceae bacterium
AGCTCGAGCTGGGCGAGCACCTGGTTGGTGAACGAGGTCGACATCACGAACGAGGAGTGGCCGGTGGCGTTGCCCAGGTTGACCAGGCGTCCCTCGGAGAGCAGGATCACCTGCTTGTCGTTGGGCAGGTGCACCAGGTCCACCTGCGGCTTGATGTTGGTCCAGGGGTAGGCCCGCAGGGCGGTGGTTTCGATCTCGGTGTCGAAGTGGCCGATGTTGCACAGGATCGCGTGGTCCTTCATGTCGAGCACGTGGTCGTGGGTGACCACACTCATGTTGCCGGTGGCGGTGACCACCAGGTCGGCCTCACCGATGATGTCGTCCATGCGCACCACGCGGTAGCCCTCCATCACCGCCTGCAGGGCGTTGATCGGGTCGACCTCGGTGACGTAGACGGTCGCCCCCATCCCGTCCAGCGCCTGCGCGCAGCCCTTGCCCACGTCCCCGTAGCCGGCGACCACCGCGACCTTGCCGGCGATCATCACGTCGGTGCCGCGCTTGATGCCGTCGATGAGTGACTCGCGGCAGCCGTAGAGGTTGTCGAACTTGGACTTGGTGACCGAGTCGTTGACGTTGATCGCGGGCAGGCGCAGCGTGCCCTGCTTCTGCCAGGCGCGCAGCTGCTTGATCCCGGTCGTGGTCTCCTCGGACACGCCGAGCACCTCGCTGAGCAGCTCGGGGTGGTCGTGGTGCATGATCGCGGTCAGGTCCCCACCGTCGTCGAGCAGCAGGTTCGGGCCCGACCCGTCGGGCCAGGTCAGGGTCTGCTCGATGCACCAGCGGTACTCGTCCTCGGTCTCGCCCTTCCAGGCGAACACCGGGGTCCCGGCCGCGGCCACGGCCGCCGCGGCCTCGTCCTGGGTGGAGAAGATGTTGCACGACGACCACCGCACCGAGGCACCCAGCGCCTGCAGGGTCTCGATCAGCACCGCGGTCTGCACGGTCATGTGCAGGCAGCCGGCGATCCGCGCCCCGGCAAGCGGCTGCGCGTCGCCGTAGCGCTCACGCAGGGCGATGAGCCCGGGCATCTCGCGCTCGGCCAGACCGATCTCCTTGCGGCCCCACTCGGCGAGGGCGAGGTCGGCGACCTCGAAGTCGGCGTCGGGATAGCGGCGGTCGCGGATGGTCACGGTGGGCTCCGGGAGGTTCGAGGAGGTCGGGCGCGGCGGAGGTCCACCGCCTTCCGGCAGGTTCGGATCCGCCGCCGGGTGTGGTGCGGGGACCTTGCCGGGCAGTATGCCCCGTCCCCGCCCGGGCAGCGCTCAATCGGAGGTCGCGAGCAGAGCGGCGGCGGGCTCGGGGTTGAGCGCCAGGCGCACGTCAGCGTCACGGCCGGCGGCGAGCACGGCGAGGAACTGCTCGCGCGGCCGGTCCTCGGCGCCGAGCGTGCGGAGGTGGGGTGTGGTCAGCTGCACGTCGAGCAGCGCTCCCCCGGCCGCACTCAGCCGGCGCACCAGGGCCAGCAACGCCACCTTCGAGGCGTCGCTGCGCCGGTGGAACATCGACTCGCCGGTGAAGACCGCGCCGAGCTGCACCCCGTAGATGCCGCCGACCAGCGTGGCGCCCTCCCACACCTCGACGCTGTGCGCCCACCCCAGCCGGTGCAGGCGGCGGTAGGCCCGGGCCATCGACGCCGTGATCCAGGTGCCCTCCTCCCCCCGCTGCGCGCAGGCGGCGACGACCCCGGCGAAGTCGCGGTCCACGGTGATCTGCCAGCCGCAGCGCCGCAGCGTGCGCCGCAGCGAGCGGTGCACGATCAGGCCGTCGAGGGGGAGCACCCCGCGGGGGTCGGGTGAGAACCACGGCATCGGCATGCCCGGGTGCGGCCACGGGAACAACCCGCGTCGGTAGGCGTCGACCAGGGTGGAGGGCTCGAGGTCCGCGCCGACCCCGACCACCCCGTCCTCGTCGGCGTCCGAGGGATCGGGCAGCAACCACGTCGAGGCCGGGACCGGCCGCGGCGGCGGGGCGAGCTCCCGGCTGGCTCGCTCCACCGTGCGGACTCCAGAGGGCACCAGGCTGGTCGGATCGGCTCGGACGCTACCAGCCCAGCAGGTAGCGTCCGCCGGGACGCGGAGGTCGGAAGCGTGCGCCTGCACCTGCTCGACGGCACCTACGAGCTGTTCCGGGCGCACCACGCCCCGGGCCCCTCGCGCCATGCGCCCGACGGCCGGGACGTCAAGGCCAGCGTCGGCGTCGTGGCCTCGTTGCTCGCCCTGCTCGACGACGCCGAGGAGGCACCCACCCACCTCGCGGTCGCCTTCGACCGTCCCATCGAGAGCTTCCGCAACGAGCGCTTCTCCGGCTACAAGGACTCCACCGGGGTGCCCGAGGCGCTGCTCGCCCAGTTCGAAGGGGTCGAGCAGGCGGTGACGGCCCTCGGGGTGGTCGTGTGGTCGATGGACACCTACGAGGCCGACGACGCGCTGGCCACCGCGGCGGTGCGCTTCGTCGACCGCGTCGAGCAGGTCCGGGTGCTCACCCCCGACAAGGACCTGGCACAGGTCGTGTCCGGCGAGCGCATCGTCCAGGTCGACCGGATGCGCTCGACCGTGCGCGACGAGGCCGGGGTGCGTGAGCGCTTCGGGGTGCCCCCCGCCTCGATTCCCGACCTGCTCGCCCTCGTCGGTGACGCGGCCGACGGCCTGCCCGGCGTGCCCGGTATCGGCGCGCGCAGCGCGGCGGCGTTGCTCGCCCGCTACGGCCACCTCGAGGCCATCCCCGCGGATCCGGACGACTGGGACGTGACGGTACGTGGCGCGGCGCGGCTGGCGGCGCAGTTCGCCGCCCACCGGCAGCAGGCGCTGCGCGACCGTGAGCTGGCCCGGCTGGTGACCGACGTGCACCTGGCCCACGACCTCGACGAGCTGGCCTGGGCGGGGGTGCCCCGCGAGCGCTTCGAGGCCTGGTGCGACGAGGTCGGCGCCGGCCGGTTGCGCGGACGACCCCGGCGGTGGGCGGCGTGAGCGACGAGGCGGCCTCCCTGCGCCGCAACTCCTCGCTGGTCGCGGCCGGGATCGGGCTGTCGCGGCTGTCGGGGCTGCTGCGCGACGCGGTGCTGGCGTTCTTCCTCGGCGCCAACGTCGGCGCGGATGCCTTCAGTGCGGCGCTCAAGATCCCCAACCTGCTGCAGAACCTGCTCGGTGAGGGGGTGCTGTCGGCATCGTTCATCCCGACCTACGCCCGGCTGCTGCACGAGGGGCGTGAGGCCGAGGCCGGACGGGTCGCGGGCGCGGTGCTCGGCCTGCTGACGGTGGCGACCGGGGCGCTGGTGCTGGTCGGGGTCATCGCCGCCCGGCCGCTCACCGCCCTGATCACCCCGGGGTTCGTGGGCGAGCGCTTCGAGCTGACCGTCACCCTGGTGCGGATCATGTTCCCCGGCATCGGGGTGCTGGTCATCTCGGCCTGGTGTCTGGGGGTGCTCAACTCGCACCAGCGCTTCTTCCTGTCCTACGTCGCCCCGGTGCTGTGGAACCTGGGCATCCTCTCGGCCCTGCTGGGCCTGGGCGCGACCCGGGTGCTCGAGCCGGCGGTGGCCGCGGGGGTGGGGGTGGTGCTCGGGGGCGTGCTGCAGACCGCGGTCCAGGTGCCCACCGTGCGCCGTGTGCTCGAC
>SKJO01000309.1 GCA_007121975.1 Nitriliruptoraceae bacterium
AGGACATCGTGACCGAGCGCCGGTACGCCACCGACCAGTACGCCCGCCACCTCGACGCCCGCATCGTCGACGTCGACCCCGACGACGGCCGGGTGCTGCTCGACCGCACCGTGTTCTACCCCGGCGGGGGCGGACAGCCCCACGACACCGGGGCGCTGGTGCTCGGCGAGGACCGCCTCGAGGTGGTGCGGGTCGCCGAGGACGCGCGCGGGGTGTGGCACTGGCTCGACGGGGGCCTGCCTGCCGTCGGCACGGCCGTGCGCGGCGAGGTCGACTGGGACCGTCGCTACCGGCTGATGCGCACCCACACCGCCATGCACGCGCTGTGCGGGGTGGTCTGGGAGCGGTTCGCGAGCCCGGTCACCGGCGGCAACATGGAGCCCGGGGTGGGACGGCTCGACTTCGAGCTGCCCGACTGGGACCCGGAGGACAAGGCGCCGCTCGAGGCCGAGCTCAACGCCCAGCTGGCCGCCGCCCGCCCGGTCGAGATCGCGTTCCTGCCGCGTGAGGAGGCGGACCGGGATCCGTCGCTGATCCGGACCAAGGTGTCGCTGCTCCCGGCGTCACTGACCGAGGTGCGGGTGGTGGACATCGTCGGGCTCGACCGGCAGGCCGACGGCGGCACCCACGTCGCCTCCACGACCGAGGTCGGACCGGTACGCATCGCCAAGGTCGAGTCCAAGGGGCGTGGCTTCCGCCGTATCCGCCTGGCGCTGGCCTGAACGGCGTCGGTCACAACCGGGCGCGGCGCAGCACCACCACGTCGTCGCCGTAGCCCCCGGGTTCGCGCTCCTCGACCCAGGTCAGCCCCGCATCGGGGCAGCGGTACAGCTGCCGGCCCATCCCGTCCGTCCGGTCGGGGTCGAGGTGCTGGCGCACATAGTCGCGTGCCACGTTGCCGCTCATGACGTTGAGCACGGTGCAGCGACAGGCCACGAGCCCGGAGCCTTCAGGGGGGGAGAGCCCGTCAGGAGGCTCGGACACGGTCGGCTCCGCTCTGCCGGTGGCCAGAGGACCACGATAGCCATCTGCCCCGGTTGGTGCTCCCGGCGCCGCGTTGGCCTAGAGTCCCCCTACGGCGAACGTAGGTTGCCGGGCGAGTCCGTGCGCAGGGAGCCGCGGGCCCCCCGATCCCCTGGGAGAACCAGCCCATGCTACGCAACGCGATCAGTGGTGCCGTGGTCGCTCTGGTGGCGGCGATCCTCGCCGTGACCGGTGAGGCGATCGGCATCACCACCGTCTGGCCGGTTCTGCTGGCCGTGGCCGTGGGCCTGGCCCTGGCCCCGATGGCCCTGGGGCGCATGTTGGCCTTCGCGCTCGGATCGGTGGTGTCCTGGGCCGTGCTCGCGATGGACGCCGCCGCGCTGCCCCAGGCGGCCGCCAGCGACGTGATCGTGGTGGTGGTCGGCGTGGTGGTGCTCACGGTGATCGCCCTGCTCACGGCGGACCACGTCCCGCTGTGGGCCGGACTCGCCGGCTACGCGGCGTTCGCCGGGTTGTATGAGCCGATGTACGCGGCCGCCCCGACGCTGTTCCTGTCCGAGTCGCCGGTGGCGCTGGCCACCGTGCTGCTCGCCGCCGCGATCGGTGCCGTCACCGTCGCGGTGATCGACCTGGTGACCGGCGGCGCCCCCGCCCGATCCGACGACGACCTCGCCGACCTGCCGTCGATGAGCGAAGGAGGTGCTGCCTGATGCGCGCCCTACGACGACTGCTCGCTCTTGGTTCCCTGGCGGCGCTGGTGGCGGTACCCGCCAGCCTGCCGGCACTGGCCCAGGCCGGGTCGGCCACGGCCGTCACCCACCGGCAGTCGGTGCTCACCGAGCTGTCCCCGACCGGCGAGCCGGGGGTCTCGCGGGTCTTCACCCAGCTCACCGTCGAGGGCACCGGGTCGGTCGAGGTCGCGCTGCCGGCGCAGTCCACGCGCGGACTGCGCAACCTCGAGGGCTTCGGGCGGCCCCGCACGGATGGCGACACGGTGATCTGGGACCTCGAGGCCACCGACGACGGCGCCTTCCGCCGTTCGGTCGCCGACAGCGACCCCGACGAACTGCCGGTGTCGATCGCGATCGCCTATCAGCTCGACGGCGAGCCGATCGAACCCCGCGACCTGGTCGGCGAGAGCGGCGAGGTCACGATGACCATGACGGTGCGCAACCTCACCGTCGAACCCACCGAGCTGCGCTACTTCGACGGATTCGGCGATCCGCACTTCGAGACCGTCGACGTGGCCGTACCGATGGTCGGGTCGGTGGCCTTCACCCTCGATGGCCGGTTCGTCGACGTGCGGGCGCCGGGCGGGGTCACCGCTGGCGACGGTCGCGGCAACACCGTGGTCAACTGGTCGGTGGTGCTCTTCGAGCCGATCGGCGCCCACGAGGTCGAGCTCGTCTATACCGCCAGCGTCGTCGATGCGGTCGTGCCCGAGGCCTCCGTGCAGCTGCTGCCGGTCGACTCGACGTCCTTCGCCTCGCTCGGCGGGGCCCAGGACTCCTTCGGTGACGCGGTCGGCTCGCTGCGCTTCATCACCACCAACGTCCTGCTCATCGACGGCAACCTCAACGTGCTGGGCGCGGGGGCGAGTCAGCTGCTCGATGGGCTGGTGCAGCTGCGCGACGGGGCTCAGGAGCTCGCCGCCGGCCTGCAGGACACCGCGGTGCCCGGCTCCCGCCAGCTCGCCGACGGCATGGGTGAGGCCCGGGCCGGCGGCGGCCAGCTCGCCGACGGACTCGGCCAGCTCGCCGACGGCGCCGGACAGCTGCGCGACGGGCTCGGCCAGGCCAGCAGCGGCGCAGGCCAGCTCAACGACGGCCTCGACGCGCTCGCGGCCGGTGCCGGTGAGCTCTCCGGTGGGCTGGGCCAGGCCCGTGCGGGGGCCACCGAGCTCTCCGGTGGGGTCGGCCAGCTCGCCGACGGCGCCGGTGCTCTCGACGACGGCGCCCAGCAGGTCGCCGGTGGTCTGCAGCAGGTCGAGGGTGGCGTCAGTGAGCTGTCGGCCGGCGCTGGGCAGCTCTCCGCCGGGCTGGCCGAGCTCGTGGCCGGACTCGAGGAGATCGCCGCGGGAACCTCCGAAGGCTTCCCGGCGGCGATCGCGGGGCTGCCGCAGCTCGCCGAGGGGGCCCAGACGCTCGGTGACGGTGTCTATGCCGGCGCCGGCAGCGGCTGCGCTCCGGGCAGCGACGGCTGTGGCCTGCTCGCCACGCTCCAGGCGGTCAGTGGCCTGCTGGTCGCGGTCGGCGGTGCGGTCGAGGCGACCTGTGCGCTGGAGTTCGAGGAGGAGGTGGCGCTGCCGGTCTGCGCCCCCGAGTCCCGCCAGGCGCTCGCCGGCGCCACCCAGGCGGTCAACGGTGCCGCCTCCAACCTGAGCGGCAACCAGCAGAGCGTGCGGGAGCTGGTGTTCGGCGCCCAGGTGCTGGCGGGGCAGCTCGCCCCGGCACTGGAGGAGCTCGGCGCGGCGTTCGGGAGCCCGGACAGCCCCGGGCCGGTCCTCGACGGCGCCCGGCAGCTCTCCGCCGGTGCGCAGCAGCTCGACGCCGGCCTCCGTTTCCTGCAGCAGGCCGCGGTGCAGCCGCTGGCCTCGGGCGCGCAGGACCTCGCGGCCGGA
>SKJO01000299.1 GCA_007121975.1 Nitriliruptoraceae bacterium
GACCGCAGCAGCAGACCTCGCCCGCACCAAGCCGCTTCCGCGGCCGCCCACTATGCGCGAGCAACGCACCCGGCTGGGCGCTCTACGCCCGACGGGCGGCGGCGCCCCCGATGCGGCGTACCCATCCGGTCACCGCTGTCCGCCTGCGTACGCCGCATCCTCCACGCTGGACTATCCGGCGTACCCATCCGGTCACGGCTGTCCGGCTGCGTACGCCACGTCTGACGAGGGCCCCGACCAACCCCCGGAGGGCCCCGACCAACCCCCGGAGGGCCCCGACCAACCCCCGGAGGGCCCCGACCAACCCCCGGAGGGCCCCGACCACGCCCATGGACCGACGCAGAGCGCACCTTCAGGGGCGCAGATCGCTCAGCAACGCCGGGGGGAAGGCGCGACGGGGCGACGTCACGCAGAGTCGTGCGTCGAGCGCCCGTGAGCCGAGGAGTTGCGGCCAGCAGACCTCAGCGCTCATCGTCGGCCGACGGGGCCAGGCCCCGCACGATCCCCCGCAGCCCGTCGGTCATGATCCGCCGCTGCCGACCGGTCAGCAGCCGGGCCACCCGCTGCTCCTCGGCGTTGAACCGGGGGAACAACGCCGTGATCAGCGTGCGGCCCTCGTCCGTGAGCTGCGCGGTGACCAACCGGCGGTCGCTGGTGCGGCGGCGGCGGGCGACCAACCCCCGCTGCTCCAGGGTGTCGAGCACCCCGCTGAGCGTGCCCTTGGCGACGTTGGCTTCGGCCGCGAGATGGCGGGTCTCCATCTCCCCCCACACCCACAGCACCCACAGCACGGTGAACGCCGTCCACGACAACCGCTCGGGGTCGAGCACGTGCTGTTCGAGGTGGCGGCGCAGTACCGCCGCGGCCCGGTGCACGTTGGACACCAGCGCCAGCGCGTCGAAGTCGATCGCCAGGCCATGGTCGCGCAGGTGGGTGACGATGTCGCGCTCGGCCTGGGTGAGGTCGTCGAGGTGGACGGGAGGATCGTCACCCGGGCTCGTCATCGCCTGCCCCGTCCGGCCGGTCGTGGCCCCCGCGTCGCACGGGGGTGCGCGCAGGCTAGCGCCGGGCCCGGGCCAGGGGCCGCGCACGGACCCCGGGGCGGGGACCGGTCACGCGGCCACGCGGTCACGCGGTCACGCGGCCACGCGGTCACGCGGTCACGCGGTCAGGCGGTCGACGGCCTCGTCGAGCAGGAACCAGCCGTCGTCGGTGCAGCGCAGCCGACCACAGGCGATCTCCACCAGCCCGGCCGTCACCGCATCCTCGAGGGCCAGCGGGTCGATCGGCGGCAGGTCGCCGGGGTGGAGGCCCTCGCGGACCCGAAGGCCGAGCAGCAGGCGCTCCAGGGCCCGTTCGGAGTCGTCGAGGTGCTCCTCGCCGGTGACGGGGCGGTCTCCGGCCTCGACCGCCGCGAGGTAGGCGGAGGTGGACCGGGTGCTCCACCACCGCCGGCCGGCGTGGTGCCCGTGGGCGCCCACGCCCACGCCGAGGTAGTCGCCGTGCCGCCAGTACAGCAGGTTGTGCCGGCTGCGTGCCGGGGCTGCGACACCCTCCGGGCCGACCCGTCGGGTCGCGCGGGCGAAGTTGGCCACCTCGTAGGCCTCGAAGCCGGCAGCCCCGAGCACCGTGCGCGCCGCCTCGAACCGCTCGCGCTGCACGTCGTCGTCGGGCGCGGGCATCCGTCCGGCGGCGACCTCGCGGCCGAAGGGGGTGTTGGCGTGCACCGTCAGGGCGTAGGCCGACAGGTGGTCGACCGGCAGCGCCGCGACCCCAGCCAGCGTCGCGAGCCAGTCCGCGTCGCGCTCCCCGGGCGTGCCGTAGATCAGGTCGAGGCTGACCTCGGCGATCCCCGCCGCCCGGGCCTCGGCGACGGCCTGCGCCGGCCGGTCGGGGCCGTGCCCGCGCTCGAGGGTGGTGAGCACGTGCCCGGCGAGCGACTGCGCGCCCATCGACAGCCGGGTGACCCCCGCATCCGCCAACGCCGCGAGCAGCTCGGGACCGACGGTCTCGGGGTTGGCCTCGACCGTCACCTCCACGTCGTCGGCCACCTCGAGGTGCTCCCCGACGGCGGCGAGCAGCGCAGCCAGCCGGACCCCACCGAGCAGGGTGGGCGTGCCCCCGCCGATGAACACCGAGGTGAGCGCCGGCCATGACCCGGCGCCCACCTGGCGCACCAGGTCGGCACGCAGCGCGGCGAGGTAGCGGTCGAGCAGCACCTCGACCTCGGCGGGGTCGTCGTCCCCGACGGCCGCGGTGGCGAAGTCGCAGTAGCCACAGCGGTGATGGCAGAACGGCACGTGCAGGTACAGCCCGAAGCCGGCGGCGGACCCGCACTCGACCGGCGCCTCGAGCCAGCCGGCGCTCAGGCCCACGGGTCGACGGCCAGCGTGTCCCGTACGGTGCGCTGCATCGGCTCCTCGGCGCTGGAGGCCAGCACCCGGCCGGGGAACCGTGCCACCTCGGCCAGGGCGCGGGCGCGGTGGCAGTCGGCCACGAGCAGGAACAGCGCGCCCTCGCCCTCCCCGAGCTGCTCGCCCATCTGCTTCATCGCCGGGTCCGAGATGCCGATGTCGCGCAGCTTGGCGAACAGCCCGCCCGCGGTGGCGCCCAGCGCCGCACCGAGCAGCGGGCCGCCGATGAACAGCCCGGCCAGCGTGCCCACCCAGGCACCTCCGACCGCCCCCTGCGCCGGGTTGACGTCCTTGGTCTGGGTGATGCGCACCTTGCCGCGCACCTTGGCCACGATCGCGGCGTCCTCGAGTTCGAGGTGGCCGCGGGCGACCAGGCGCATGGCGGCCAGCATCGCCTCCTGGGCGCGCAGCGTGGAGTCGAAGGCGAACGCCCACAGCACCGCCTGCGAACCGCGGGGCAGGGCCCGGGCGTGATCGGCCAGCGCCTGCTCGTCCGCGGTGAGGTCGTCGGGGTCGGCCGGGTCGGCGGGCACCAACTCCGTGCCGTCACGGGGGGTCGGGTCGCTCATGGGGGCTGCTCCCGGTCGCATGGTCGTGTCGGCCCGGGCAGGGCTCGCACGTGGCTGGTCAGCTCTCGGGGCGTGGTCCGGTCGTGCGCAGCGCCGAGACGAACGCCTCCTGGGGGATCTCCACCGACCCGACCGACTTCATGCGCCGCTTGCCCTCCTTCTGCTTCTCGAGCAGCTTGCGCTTGCGGGTGATGTCCCCGCCGTAGCACTTGGCGAGCACGTCCTTGCGGCGGGCCTTGATGGTCTCCCGGGCGATGATCTTGGCGCCGATGGCGGCCTGCACGGGGATGTCGAACAGCTGGCGGGGGATCAGCTCGCGCAGACGTTCGACCATCGAGCGCCCGAAAGCGTAGGCCTCCTCGCGGTGCACGATGGCGCTGAAGGCATCGACCGGCTCGTTGTTGAGCAGCACGTCCACGCGCACCAGGTCGGCGGCCACGTAGTCGCCCACCTCGTAGTCCAGCGACGCATACCCACGCGTCATCGACTTCAGCTGGTCGAAGAAGTCGGTGATGATCGCGGCCAGCGGCAGCTGGTAGCGCAGCTCGACGCGCTCCTCGGTGAGGTAGTCCATCGCCAGCATCGTGCCGCGCCGACCCTCGCACAGCTGCATGACCCGGCCGACGTAGTCGGAGGGGGTGAGCACCATGGCGGTCACGGTCGGCTCGGCGATCTCGGCGATCTGCCCGACCGGCGGCAGGTCCTGGGGGTTGGCCACGGTCATCACCCGGGGCTCGCCGGTCTCGAGGTCCACCGGACCCTCGAGGATCACCCGGTAGCGCACCGAGGGGGCGGTGGTCACCAGCGGGATGGCGAACTCGCGATCGAGGCGTTCAATGACGATCTCGAGGTGCAGCAGCCCGAGGAACCCACAGCGGAACCCGAACCCCAGCGCCCCGGAGGTCTCGGGCTCGAAGCTGAACGACGCGTCGTTGAGTCGCAGCTTGTCGAGCGCGTCGCGCAATTGGGGGAAGTCGTCGGAGTCGACCGGGTACAGCCCGGAGAACACCATCGGCAACGGCTCGCGGTAGCCGGGCAGGGGCGGCACCGTCTGCGCCCCGCGGCCCGCCAGCGTGATGGTGTCGCCGACCTTGGCCTGCGCGACGTCCTTGATCGCCGCGGACAGCACGCCGACCTCGCCCACACCGAGGGCGTCGATGGGGGTCTCCTCGGGCGCATGGACGCCGAGCAGATCGATCTCGCCCTCGAAGCCGGTGGCCAGCAGGTGGATGCGGTCGCCGGGGCGCAGCTCGCCGTCGACGACCCGGAAGTACACCAGCGTGCCCCGGTAGGAGTCGTACACCGAGTCGAAGATCAACGCCCGGGCCGGAGCATCGGAGGAGCCCTTGGGCGGCGGCACCCGGTCCACGATCAGATCGAGGACCTCGCGCACTCCCTCGCCGGTCTTGGCGCTGATGCGCAGCACGTCCTCGGGGCGCCCGCCGATGATCGATGCGATCTCCCGGGCCACCTCGTCGGGGCGGGCGGCCGGCAGGTCGATCTTGTTGAGCACCGGGATGATCTCGAGGTCGGCGTCCACGGCGAGGTAGAGGTTGGCGATCGTCTGCGCCTCCATGCCCTGGGCGGCGTCGACGAGCAGCACCGCGCCCTCGCAGGCATTCAGCGCCCGGGACACCTCGTAGGAGAAGTCGACGTGGCCGGGGGTGTCGATGAGGTTGAGCAGGTACTCCTCGCCGACCTCGCCCAGCGGCCGGTAGGGCAGCCGGGCGGCCTGGGCCTTGATCGTGATCCCACGCTCGCGCTCGATGTCCATCTTGTCGAGGTACTGCGAGCGCATCTTGCGGGGATCCACCAGTTCGGTCAGCTGCAGCATGCGGTCGGCCAGCGTCGACTTGCCGTGGTCGATGTGGGCCACGATGCAGAAGTTGCGGATGCGCTCGGTCGGGTAGGTCACGGCTGCGGGCGGCCTTTGCGACGACGACGACGGTGGCTGCCCACCGCGTGCGGATGGGCAGCGTACCGGTGAGGTCCGCCGGGCCCCGATGCACCCGCCGACCTCGAACCCGTAGGGTTGCCACCTGTCCCCCAGCAGCCGACCGGGAGCGGCGCGATGCCCGATGCCAACGACCAGGCGGCCGACCTGCCTGGCGACGCGCCGAAACCGGGCGACCCACGCTCGCCCGGACCGCGTCCCGGCGCGCGCTGGCGCGACGCGGTGTGGTTGGTCGTGGCAGCCACGCTCGGCACCGTCACGCTGTGGCAGCTGCTGCGCCTGGTGCTCACGGTCGGCAGCGACCCCGGCCTGCAGCTCGGGGGCGGGGGGCTGCTGCTGGTCATCGCGGTCACCGTGGTGTGGCTGCTGACGATCAGCTGGCTGGTGCTGGGCGCCTGGCGGCGAACCGTGTGGGGCTGCCCCTTCGATCACGATCACGACGCCCCGCCCGCCCGCCGCTGCCCACGGCACGGCCTGCTGCCGCCGGGCTGACGACCCCGGCGGCCCGGTGCCGGTTGCCGGGTCCCTGCAGCCGGTGGTACCGTTCGTCCTCGCTCGCTGGCCGGCGGGGCCCGGTCCTGCGCGAGCTACGCGTGCGAACGCGACCACCCGCCGGACCCCGGCGCGCCCGTAGCACGGAACCGAGGAGTCCATGGCCAACACCCGCTCCCAGATGAAGCGCAACCGGCAGAACGAGACCGCCCGGCTGCGCAACAAGGCCGTTCGCAGCCGGGTGCGCACGCTCACCCGCCGCTTCGACGAGGCCCACAGCGCCGGCGACCGCGAGGCGGCTGACGCGGCCTACCAGGTCGTGTCCCGCGAGCTCGACCGGGCCGCGACCAAGGGCGTGGTGCATCGCAACACCGCGGCCAACCGCAAGTCGAAGATGGCACGGCGCCTCAACGGGATGTGATCTCGGGACGATGTCCGGGCCGGTAGCGGCCGAAGGACTCCGGACCGTGCACCTCGGCGGGCGTTAGGCTCGGGAGACGTCCGATCCCGAGGTCTCCGTGTCCGCTCACCTGCCGACGTCCGAGACGTCGGATCCCGCGTCCCCGCCACCCAGCGACCCCCGGCGCCCCTCGGACGAGCGGCGCGCAGCCGCGATCCGCGATCGGGTGCTCGACGCCATCGCCGCACGCGAACCCGAGCGGCCCGAGGTCGCCCGGGACTTCGCGGCGGTGGCGCTGCGTCGCCTCCCGCCGCGCCTGAGCCACCGACTCGACCCGGAGGCCACGGCCGAGCGCCTGCTGCTGGCGCTGCAGGCGATGGATCGACGCCGCGCCGGCGAGGTCCGTATCGAGGTCCACCAGCCCGCGACCGGTCTGGACGGCCGGGCGCAGTCGGCGTCGGTCGTACAGGTCGCCTGTGAGGATCGGCCGTTCCTGCTCGCCAGCGTCAGCGACGAACTCGAGCTGCGCGGACACGGGGTTGCCCGGGCCCTGCACCCCATCGTCGGCGTCGAACGCGGCGCGGACGGCCGCATCACCGCGATCGTGCCGGCCCGCGAGGCGGCGCACCGCGAGTCGCTGCTGCACCTCGAGCTCGACGACCGCCTCGACGACGTCGAGGAGGAGGCGGTGCGCACCGCGCTGGCCCGCATCGTCGCCGACGTGCTCGTGGCCACCGACGACTTCCATCCCATGCGCGACCGGGTCACCGCGCTGGCCGAGCAGTTGCGGACCGAACCCTGGCCGGGGACCACACCCGCCGAGCGCACGGAGGCGGCCGCCCTGCTCGACTGGCTGGCCGACGGCAACCTGGTCCTGCTCGGCGTGCGCGACTACACGATGCACTACCCCGACGACGGCCCGCCGACCATCGCCGTGGCCGAGGACTCGGGGCTCGGGGTCCTGTCGGATCCGTCGACCTCACGCTTCAGCCCACCGGTGTCGCTCGACGAGCTCCCCACGCACCTGCGCCAGCGGCTCGAGGACCCGCCGCTGGTCACCGTCACCCGCTCCACGCGGTTGTCGACGGTCAAGCGACGCATCCGCATGGATGTGGTCGGCGTGATCCGGCGCGACGCGGCCGGCAGACCCGCCAGCGAGTTCCGCGTGGTCGGGTTGTTCACCCGCAAGGGGCTGGCCGAACCCTCACGATCGACCCCACTGCTGCGCGACAAGCTGGGCCAGGTGCTGGCACGCGAGGACGTGGTGCCCGGCTCGCACGACGAAGCCACCCTGATCGCGCTGTTCCAGGCGCTGCCCAAGGACGAGCTGTTCCAGGCCAGCGTCGACGAACTGCAGGCCACGCTGATCGCGCTGCTGCACGCCGAGGAGCACCGGGAGATCCGCACCCTGGTGCGCATCGACCACCACACGCGCAGCATCTCGGTGCTGGTCTCGGTCCCCCGTGACCGCTACAGCGCGTCGCTGCGCCGCGCGGTGCACCGGGCGCTGGTACGCCGCTTCGCCCCCCGCAACCTCGACATCGACCTCTCGCTCAGCGACCGCAACGAGGCGCTGGTGCGGTTCCTGGTGCAGCTCGACCAGCCGGTACCCGAGGTACCCGTCGCCGCCATCCAGCAGGAGATCCATCAGCTCGCGCGCTCCTGGGCCGACGAGCTGACCGACGCGCTCGACCGCCGCGTCGGGGACGGCGAGGCCCGACGGCTGATGGCCGGCGTGGGCCACCGCCTGCCCCGGGCCTACCTGGACGCGGTCACGCCTGAGGCGGCGATCCCCGACGTGCTGCTGCTCGACGGGCTCGAAGCCTCCGACACCGACCTGCTCGTCGCGCTCGACCCCGGTCCGCTGCCCGCAACGATCCGGCTCAAGGCCGCCAAGCGCGGTGCCGCGCTCGAGCTGTCGGGGTTCCTGCCGATCCTCGAGAGCCTCGGGCTCACGGTGGTCGAGGAGGTGCCCTACCCGCTGGCCGACGACCGTGCCGAGCTCAAGCCCCTCGCGAAGGTCGAGGGGGCGGTCACCAACGACGACGATGGCGCGCCTGCGCTGCCCGTCGACGACGGCCAACGGTTGGTGCTGCACGACTTCGGGGTCCGCATCGCCGACCTCGACCCGGACCGCGACGGCCCACGGGTCGCCGACGCCGTGCTCGCCGCCTGGCGCGGACACCTCGAGACCGACTCGCTGAACCGGCTGGTGCTGGTCGCCGGCCTCGACCACCGCGACGTCAGCATCCTGCG
The DNA here is from genome assembly GCA_007121975.1 of Nitriliruptoraceae bacterium. Taxonomy (GTDB): domain Bacteria; phylum Actinomycetota; class Nitriliruptoria; order Nitriliruptorales; family Nitriliruptoraceae; genus SKJO01. The sequence goes on from SKJO01000299.1 coordinate 8,086, forward strand.
CGCCTACCGCCGCTACCGCCGGCAGCTGGGGGCGGCCTACACCCCCGCCTACGTCAACGACGTGCTGGTCGCCAACCCCGAGGTGGTGCGCGCCCTGGTCGCCTACCTGCACGCCCGCTTCGACCCGGCCGTCACCGGCACGGCGGTCGGCGACGCGGAGCGCCGTGCGGCGCTGGCCGCCTGCGACGCGCTGGACCGACTCGACCACGACCGGATCCTGCGTATGTTCGTCCACCTGGTGGACGCGACCCTGCGCACCAACGCCTTCCGCCCCGATGCCCTCGCCGACACCACCGGCGAGCGCTATCTGGCCTTCAAGCTCGACCCGGCCCGGATCCCCGGGGTGCCCAAGCCCGTCCCGTACCGCGAGGTGTTCGTCCATTCGCCACGGGTGGAGGGGGTGCACCTGCGCGGTGGACCGGTCGCGCGCGGAGGACTGCGCTGGTCCGACCGGCGCGACGACGTTCGCACCGAGGTGCTCGACCTGGTCAAGGCGCAGATCCTGAAGAACGCGCTGATCGTGCCCACCGGCGCCAAGGGCGGCTTCGTGCTCACGCGCGAGCCGGACGATCCCGCCGAGCGCGCCGCCGAGGTGAAGCGCCAGTACGTGACCTTCATCCGTGGCCTGCTCGACGTCACCGACGACCTCGACGGCGACACGGTGGTCGCTCCGCCGGACGTCGTGCGCCACGACGGCGACGACCCCTACCTGGTGGTTGCCGCCGATCGAGGGACCGCCACCTTCTCGGACACGGCCAACGCGCTCGCGCGCCGCTACGGCTTCTGGCTCGACGACGCCTTCGCCTCCGGCGGCTCCAACGGCTACGACCACAAGGCGCTCGGCGTCACCGCCCGGGGGGCCTGGATCGCGGTGCAGCGCCACTTCCGTGAGCTCGGCATCGACGTGCAGCGCGAGCCGATCACCATCGCCGGCATCGGCGACATGTCGGGCGACGTGTTCGGCAACGGCATGCTGTGCTCCGAGGCGGTCAAGCTCGTCGCCGCCTTCGACCACCGCCACGTCTTCCTCGACCCCGACCCCGACCCCGCGCGCTCGTTCGCCGAGCGCGCCCGGCTGTTCTTGCTGCCACGCTCGTCGTGGGATGACTACGACCGCGCGGCGATCAGCGCCGGTGGCGGCGTGTTCCCCCGCACGGTCCGCTCGATCCCGATCAGCGACGAGGTGCGTGCCCTGCTGCGCATCGAGGACGAGGAACTGCCCCCACCCGAGCTGATCCGGGCGCTGCTCGCCGCCCCGGTCGACCTGCTGTTCGCCGGCGGGATCGGCACCTACGTGCGGGCCACCGACGAGCGCAACGAGGACGTCGGTGACCGCGCCAACGACGAGCTGCGGATCCCGGCCAGCCGACTCCGCGCCCGGGTGCTCGGCGAGGGCGCCAACCTCGCGATCACCCAGCGCGCCCGCATCGAGTACGCCCGGCACGGGGGGCGCTGCAACCAGGACGCGATCGACAACGCGGCCGGGGTCAGCACCTCCGACCACGAGGTCAACCTCAAGATCCTGCTCACGCTGGCCACCGAGTCCGGGGCGCTGGACCCCGACGCACGCGACGCCCTGCTCGCCGAGCTCGCCGACGACGTCGTCGCCCAGGTCATGCGCGAGGTCGACCTGCAGACCGCGGCGCTGTCACAGGAGGCGGCCCGCAGCCACACCGCGATCGACGCCTACGAGGCGCTGATGTGCCGGCTCGAGTCCGACGCCGACCTCGACCGTGCGGCCGAGGTCCTGCCCGACGCCGCCGAGCTCGCCGCCCGGGCCCGGGCCGGGGGTGGCCTGACGCGTCCGGAGCTGGCCACCCTGCTCGCCTGGGCCAAGCGCGATCTCAAGGAGTCCCTGCTCGGCTCGGACGTGCTCGATGAGCCCGTGCTGCGCGCGGCCCTGCGCGCCTACTTCCCGCCGCGGCTCAGCGAGCGGTTCGGCGCGCTGCTCGAACGCCACCGCCTGCGCCGCGAGCTCATCGCCACGGTGGTGGCCAACGACCTGGTCGACCGGTTGGGGATCACGTTCGCTTCGGCGGCGGCGGCGCAGTCCGGCATGGGGCTGGCGCAGGTCGCGCTCGCCTACCGCGTCGCGCGCGAGGTGATCGACGCACCGCGGTGGTGGGACCTGCTCGACCTCGCCATCGGCGAGCACGACCCGGCCCGGCTGCTCGAGCTCGAGCACCAGGTCGACCAGCTCGTCGCGGACCTGACCATCACGCTGCTGACCGACCCGGGACTTGCCGACCCGACCGCCCTGCTCGCCCGCGACCGGCCCGTGGCCGAGGTGCTCGTCGAGCGCCTGCTCACGCTGGGCACCGCCGAGCAGCAGCGGGGCCGGATGGCGCATGCACGGTGGCTGATCGACGACCTCATCGACCCGGATCTGGCCCGGCTGCTGGCCTGCGCCCGGGACCTCGCCCTGATCCCCGACGTCGCCATCATCGCGTCCAGCGCCCCGGGCGACCGGCCGCCCGACGCCGTCGCCGGCGCGGCGCTGCTCATGGGCGCACGACTCGGACTCGACCAGCTCGAGTCCGCCCTGACCCGGGTGGAGGTCACCGAGGCGTGGCAGCGTCGGCAGCACGCCGGACTGGCCTCGGATCTGCGCGGGTTGCGCCGCGCGGCGACCCTGTCGGCGCTGCGCGCCCGCCCGTCGACCACGGCTGGCGAAGCGGTCGAGGGCTGGGTCGCGGACCGCGCAGGAGCGGTCGAACGCGCGCGGCGCATCGCGGGACAGGCCGCCGCAGACCACGCCCACGGGCTCGACGCGGTAGCGGTTGCGGCCCGAGCGGTACGTGACGTCCTGGCCGAACCGGGCTGAACCTGCGGCCGGCGCGACCCACGCCGCGCTCACCCCGACGCGGTCGGGTTCCACGGGCGAGAGACCTGCCGGGAGGTGGCCAGCTCCAGCACCGCGAGCTCGAGCAGCACCTCCCCGGGCAGATCCGATCCCTTGAGGTCGAGGTCGAGCGTGGCCAGCCGGTCGTGGCACCAGGCCAGCTCGCCCGGATTGAAGCCCCGGGCCAGGGACTCGAGCCGGCGGTACTGCCCCGGGCTGGCACCGACCTGCTTGGCCCCGACCCGGGACCGGGCGCCGAGGAGCTGGCGCAGCCGGAAGGTCAACGCGCCGGTCAGCGCCAACGGGGCCTGGCCGCTCTGCAGCGCCCCCCGCAACGCGACCAGCGCCGCCTGCGGATCGCGTTCGGCGACGGCGTCCGCCACCGCGAAGCCCGACCGGCGACCGTGGCCGTCGACCGCTGCCTCGACGTGTTCGGCGGTGATGGCCGCGCCCTGCGGGGCGGCCGCGCACACCGACGCCACCTTGGCGGCGATCATGCCGGGATCCTCCCCGGCATGCGAGCGCAGCGCGGCGATCGCCCCGGCGTCGGCCTTGCGTTCGAGCCGGCGGAACTCCTCCCCGACGATCCGGTCCCAGGCACGGTCGTCGTAATCCGGCGGGGTGCGCACGTCCACGCGCTCCCCGTGCTGCTTGACGCTGGTCGCCAGCTTGCGGATCGCCCCGGTCCCCGAGGCGAGCAGGACCAGCACCGCGTCGGGTGACGGGTCGGCGGCGTACGCCTCGAGCTCGGCCCGCAGGGCCGCGCTGGCCTCCTGCACGCCGCGCAGCACCACGATCGTGCGTCCCCCGAACAGCGAGGCGGTGCGCAGCTCCGGCAGCTGCTCGAGCTGGGAGGCGTCGAAGCGGTTCACCTCGACATCCGCGTCGGCCCCGGTGAGCTCCTCGAGGCGACGTTCGAGCTCGCGATGCACGAGCAGGTCGTCGCCGGTGAACAGGATCACGGAGGCCATGGGACCCCAGGCTAGCGCGGCGCTCCCGGGCGTCGTGCGCAGCCACCTCGGGCAGGGCCCGATCCGGCGGCGGTGGCACCTCGACGCGGATGGTGCCCTCCAGGTCGGTGCGCCGGACCTCGACGCCGAGCTCGTCGAGGCCCGCGAGGATCTCGTCATCCGGATGGCCGTGGCGGTTGTCGACGCCCGCGCTGATCAGGCCGATGTGCGGCGCGACCGCCGCCAGGAAGGCCGGGTCGGTGGTCGACGAGCCGTGGTGCGGCACCGCCAGCACCTCGGCGCGCAGCAGCTCGGGCCGCAGCAGCAGGTCAGCCTGGGCCGGGTGCTCGACGTCCCCGGCGAGCAGCACCCGCCGGCCCTCGTGGGTGATGCGCACCACGATCGAGGTGTCGTTGAGTTCGCTGCGCGAGAACCGGTAGGGGCGGCCCGGTGGCGGCCCGAGCACCTCGAGGTCGAGATCCCCGATGCGTGCGCGGTCCCCGGCGACCGGGTCGCGCACCGCGATCCCCTGCTCGTGGGCGAGCGCGAGCACGACCTCGGGGTGGGGCAACTCGGTCGGCAGGGGCCGCAGCCACACCGCGCCCACCGTCACCGCCCCGAGCACCGCGGGCACCCCGCCGATGTGGTCGAGGTGGGGGTGGGTGACGATCACCAGGTCGAGGTGGCGCCGGCCATGTTCCCGCAGCCACCGGGCGGCTCGGTCGTCCTCGCCGGCGTCGACGAGGATGCGCGCCGCCGGGGACTCCACCAGGAACGCGTCACCCTGCCCGACGTCGATGGCGGTCACCGTCAGGACCCGTGGGGGCACCGCACCCAGGCCACGGGGGACCAGGGCGAGCACCAGCGCCAGCACGGTCAGCAGCGCGCAGACCCGTGCCGCCCGGCCCCGTGGCCGGGCCAGCACCCACCCGCAGGCGGCCAGCAGGGCGGCGACCGTCGCCGGCTGCGCGGTGCGCGCCAGCCCCCCGACCTCGGC
>SKJO01000497.1 GCA_007121975.1 Nitriliruptoraceae bacterium
GATCCCGCGCCCGATCCCGCGCCCGACGCCGGCGCAGCGCCCATCCCGCAGGTTCCGGCGCTGCACCCCGACATCGATGCCTGGCCGGCGTCGGTCGTGACCATCACCCCCGACCCGGACCGCGCCGATGCCGCCGCGCCGGGTGAGGTCGGCGGTCCGGTCCGGGTCGACGTCCGGGTCGACGTCCGGGTCGACGTCCGGGTCGCCGACACCCCCGAGCAGCGCCGCCGTGGGCTGATGCACGTGCCCGAGCTCCCCCCTGGCAGCGGGATGCTGTTCGTGTTCCCGCGCGACCACGACGGGGCGTTCTGGATGCTCGACACCCTCGTGCCGCTCGACATCGCGTTCGTGCGCGCGGACGGGACCATCGCCGCGGTGCGGACCATGCCGCTCTGCGACGAGGATCCCTGTCCGCGGCACGATCCGGGCGCCACCTACCGCACCGCTCTGGAGGTGCCGGCCGGCTGGTTCGCCGAGGTCGGCGTACAGGTCGGTGACCGGGTGGTCTGGACCGACCCACGGCCGGCCGCCCCCGTGTCCCGAACCCGAGTCGGCGGGTAGGGTGCCCGGCGTGCGGCCGTGAGCGCCGCGAGGAGGAGTCGGACGCATGCGCGTTGCCTACGTGGGGCTCGGGGCGATGGGTCGTCCGATGGCCGCCAACCTTGCGGCGAGCTTCCCGACCACCGTGTTCAACCGCACCGCGGGTGTCGCGCACGACCACGTCGCGGCTCACGGGGGCCGGGCGGTCGAACAGCTCGCGGACCTCGCGGACGCCGAGGTGGTGTGCACCTGTCTACCCACCGACGTCGAGGTGGCGGCGGTCGCGCGGGTGCTCGGTCCGCTGCTCGCGCCGGGCACCGTGTGGCTCGACCACACCTCGGGTGCCCCGCAGGGCAGCCGTGAGGTGGCGACCGCCCTCTCCGGACACGGGGTCGACTACCTCGACGCCCCGGTCTCCGGGGGGACCGACGGGGCCGCACGCGGGGCGCTGACCGTGATGATCGGTGGGGACGCGGCCACGCTCGACCGGATCCGCCCGGTGCTCGGCGCGGTGGCCGAACGGGTCGTGCACGTCGGTGGGGTCGGGGCCGGGATGGCGGTCAAGGCCGTCAACAACGTGCTGCTCGCGACCTCGCTGCGGGCCGCCGCGGAGGGGCTGGCTGCGCTGGCGCGGCTCGGGGTCCCGGCGGCCACGGCCCTGGAGGTCATCAACGCCTCCTCGGGCCGCTCGTTCGCCACCGAACGGCTGCTGCCGGAGCGCGTGCTGCCGCGGACCTTCCCCTTCACCTTCGCCCTCGAGCTGCTGGCCAAGGACGCCGGTCTGGCCGAGGTGGTGGTAGCCGACGCCGGCGTGCAGGCGCCGCTGCTCGCGGCGGTGGCCGCGCTGACCCGCGAGACCGCGGCCGAGCTCGGGCCCGGTGCCGACCACGTGGAGCTGGTCCGGGTGGTCGAAGCGGCCGCCGGGGTGCACCTCGGCGCCGAGGACGAGGACCGCCCGCCGAGCTAGTCACGCCGCTCCGGGGCAGCGCTCGGCCGCGAAGTCCTCGACCGTGTCGATCGCGGCCTGCTGCTCGGCGCCGGTCAGCTCCCCGATCACCGCCACGGCCTGCGCCGGGTCCTGCCACCCGCCCCGGCCGTCGATCTGCTCGATGGTCGCGGTCCACAGCTCGACGACGATGTCGGTCTCGGCGCGGATCTCGGGTGGGGCGAGCGCGCCGAGCGTGAGGTGGCTGGCCGCGAGCTGCTCGAACTGCGCCCGGAAGACCTCGGGATCGTCGAGGTCCGGGGTGGCGAGTGCGGTGAGCTCCTCCCGGGCGGCGCACCAGGCCTCGACCGACCGCTCGGGCAGCGCGTCGGGTGCGCCGGCATCCGGGGGCCCGGCCTGCGGGTCGGGCGCGCTGCGCGCTGCCAGGGCGACGAGGACCACGGCGACCACGACCGTGACGGTGGCCAGGATCCCCGCCGTCACGGCTCGCCGCACCAGGGATCGCCCAGGGCCGGACCGCTCCGGCGTCGGGGGCGGCGAGCAGGCAGAAGGCGGTGGGGAGGACCCGGTCGGTGTGGTCATCGGTCAGGCTCCGGTGCGTCGCCCTACGGTAGGGGCGGGCGACGCCCCGACGCCAGGCGGCGGGGCTACGCTGAACTTCCGCGCACCGGAGGCGATCATGCTCGAGATCTGGCAGTGGGTTGTGCTCGTGTTCCTGGTGCTGCTGCCCTTCGCCCTGATGGTCGACTTCTGGCCACACCGCGATCGGCTCGATGCCCAGGGTCGCTCCCTGCCGCGGGACTGGCGCCCGCCGACGACCAAGGTGCCCGAACCCGACCACCACTGAGCGCCGACGTCGGCGGCGGTCAGCCGGCGTGGTGCCGCCCGGCGGCCATGGTCGCCAGCATCTCGGGGACGATGCCGGCGAGCAGGTCGGCCGGCAGGTCGTGGCCGAGTCCGGGGACCTCGAGGTAGCGCACGCCGGGGATCGCGGCGGCCAGCGCCCGCCCGCCGGAGACGTCGATGAGCCGGTCCTCGGTGCCGTGCACGATCAGGGTGGGCACCGTCAGCTGCGCCAGTGCGGCGCTGCGATCGCCGTCGGCCAGGATTGCCGCGAGCTGCCGCGCGGTGCCCTCGGGATGCACGCCGCGCTGCCAGTTGGCGTGGGCGAGCGCCCGCACCCGCTGGGCATCGACGCGGCCCGGACTGCCGACGACCTCGGCGGCCGCGAGCTCGGCGGCGACGTGGGCATCGAGGTCGGGGGCCGGATCCTGGGTCAGCACCCACCGGGCGTCGGGGTGGGGCAGGCCCACGCTCCAGTCGCCGGTGGTGGTCATCAGCAGGTGCAGGCTCGTGACCCGCTGCGGCCAGCCGAGCGCGAGCCGCTGGGCGATCATGCCGCCCATCGACACGCCGACCACGTGAACCCGGGAGACCCCGAGGTGGTCGAGCACCTGCACGAGGTCGGCGGCCAGGTCGGTCAGGGAGTACACCGCCACCGGGAGGCCCTCGGGCGTGCGCTCGACACCGGCGAGCCCGCCCGGCAGCACGCTGGAACGGCCGGTGTCGCGGTTGTCAGCCGCGATCGTGCGGTAGCCGGCGGCGTGCAGGGCCACCAGCAGCTCGGGAGGCCAGGCGGTTCGGGGCATGCCGAGCCCGGCGACGAGCAGCACCACCTCGGCGTCGTCGGCACCGGCCACGTCGACGTCGAGGTGGAGGTCACCGACCGGGATCCGCGTGCCCACGAGGGGTCCGGCGAGCCACGTGGGGTCGATCGGGTCCGGTTCGGAGGGGGCAGCCGGGGTCAAGACGGTGTCCTTGCTCGCAACGCGATGGCGCCGGCACCAAACCTGATGCGATAGGGCTCAACTTTTCTGAGTCGTCCACATGATGAGCCTTGGCGCAGCAACCTGCGCCTCGTACCGTAGGGGATGACGCCGAGGCGAGCATCCCTGCCCGGCACCGCATACCAGATCAAGGAGGCCACGACATGCCCAAGGCTGTCGGAATCGACCTGGGGACGACCAACTCGGTCGTGTCCGTCATGGAGGGCGGGGAGCCCACCGTCATCGCCAACGCCGAGGGGCAGCGCACCA
>SKJO01000311.1 GCA_007121975.1 Nitriliruptoraceae bacterium
GGTCCACCAGCGCCACCTCGGCCAGCGCGTCGAACCCGGTGCCGGCCCGGAAGGCCTCGGGGGTGGTGAACGAGGCCAGCATGACCTGCACGAACAGGCACTTGGGGCAGCTGCCGCACCACTCGCGGCGCTCCCGGGTCAGCGAGTAGGCGCGGTTGCAGCTGTTGACGGCCGCCAAGGGGGCGTCGAGGTGGCAGAAGGCGGCTGCGACGGCGAGCTCGGGCAGCGCTCGCAGCAGCGACAGCGCCCGGGTGGTCCCGCCGGTCAGTGCCTCGCTGGCGGCGAGGTGGAGCACCTCGTAGGCACGCGACTTGCTGAACTGGTGGTTGACCGCGCGGCCGTCGATGATCCGGGTCGGCTCGTCGGCCGAGGCCTCGTTGGACAGCAGCACGTCCCCGCGGCCGGTCAGCGTCGCCGCCACCTGCGCGATCGCGGTGATGATCGCGGTGATCGGCACGTGGCCGTTGAGCGCGCCCGCGTCGTTGAGGGCGAGCAGTTGCGGGTCGAGGCGCCGCTCGGCGGTCAGCAGCGGCAGGCCGGTCGCGGCGGCGGTGCGCTGCATCGACGGGCGTGGGTTGACCGCGAAGCCGACCGCGTCGAGCCCGGCGCGCTGCACCAGCAGCGCGCTCACCGCCGAGTCCTTGCCACCGCCGATCGGGACCAGCACGCCTGGCGGGCGGGCGATCGGGCCACGGTCGACGTCCGGCTCGGCCAGGATCTCGGGCCAGCCGGTCAGGTCCAGGTCGTGGTGGGCGGCGAACTCCGCCAGCCCGTGGGTGAGCAGGGCCTCGAGCAGCCGCACGGCCGCCGGCGGCAGCGGTCCGGTCACCACCCGGCGCGGCAGCACGGTCTTGTAGTACGACGTCGAGGCGGTCAGGTGCAGCAGCCGCAGCGCCCCGGCGGTGGCCGGGGTGGTGGCCGCCGCCTCGAGGTCGTGACCGGGGAAGCGCACGGTCTCGGTCAGGGTCGCGAGCCCGTCGATGCGGTAGGGCAGCGCGACGGTGTCGCCGCTGATCTCCAGGTCGAGCAGCGTGAGCGCCGGGTCCTCGACGCGCCCGCCGAGTCGGGTGAGCACCGAGCGCTGGGCGGCGCGGACCCGGCTCACGGCTCGGAGGTGTGCGCCGAGGCGAGCAGCCGCTCGCGCAGCGCCGGGTTCTCCACCGCGGCGACGACCGTGCGTGCCATCGCCAGCGCGCCGTCGCGCACCGCCCGGTCCGCGGCGGGCCGGACGCACGCGGCGGTGAACTCGGGTTGGTGGTTGACCGCACCGCCGGCGTCGATGTCCATCATCGGGTGGATCGAGGGGATCGCCAGCGAGATGTTGGCCATGTCCGTGGACCCGGCAACCCCCTCGTCGGGCTCCTCGGCGGGGAACCGGCGCCCGACGGAGGTGGCCTCGGTGCGGTAGTGCGCCTCGAGCTCGGCGTCGCGGCGGAACTCGGAGTAGGCCGGGCCGGTCTCGTCGAACACCACGCTCGCACCGGTGGCCAGGGCTCCGGCCTCGAAGCAGGCCTGCACCCGGGGGTAGAGCTCGGCGAGCTCCGCCAGCGTCGCCGAACGGGCGTACCACTGCCCACCGGTGCGCTCCGGGACGATGTTGGGCGCGTCCCCCCCGTCCGTGACGATCCCGTGGATGCGGTCGGTGGCGCGGATGTGCTGGCGCAGCAGCCCGATCCCGACCTGCGCGACGGTCAGCGCATCCGCAGCGTTGATGCCCATCTGCGGGAAGGCCGAGGCGTGGGCGGAGCGCCCGGCGTAGCGCACGTCGAAGTGCTGCACGGCCAGGCACGGCATCCCGGCGGCCTCGGACTCGGCGGGGTGCACCATCATCGCCAGGTGCAGGCCGTCGAACGCGCCGCGCTCGAGCATGAGGATCTTGCCGCCGCCGCTCTCCTCGGCGGGGGTGCCCAGCAGCCGCACCTCGATGCCGAGCTCGTCGGCCAGCGGTGCCAGCGCGGTGGCCGCCCCGACCGCCGCCGCGGCGATCACGTTGTGTCCGCAGGCATGCCCGATCCCGGGCAGCGCGTCGTACTCGGCGCAGATGCCCACCCGCAGCGGTCCCGAGCCGGCCGTGGCGACCACGGCGGTGTCGAGGTCGCAGGCACCGTGGGTGACCGTGAAGCCGGCCGCAGTCATCGCCTCGGCGACCCGGGCCGAGGAGGTGTGCTCCTCGAAACCGAGCTCGGCGTCGCCGTGGATGGCGTGGGACAGGGCGAGCAGCGGCTCGCGGCGCGCGTCGAGGTCCTGGGCGAGGCGGGTGCGTGGATCCACCGAGGGCTCCTGGGGGGTGATGGGGCGGCATGGCGCGGGCGGGGGAGCGGTAGCGTGGCCAACCTAGCCCCGTCCCGCCCCAGGAGTGCATCACCGTGGCCGTGCGCGTGCTCGCCCTCGACCTGATGGACACCGTGCTGCGTGATCCGTTCCGTGAGGCGCTCGAGGCGGCGACCGGCTGTGAGCTCGCCGAGCTGTTCGCGCGCCGCGACCCGGAGGTGTACCCGGCGTTCGAACGGGGCGAGCTCGACGAGCCCACGTACTGGGGCCACTATGCCGCCGCCGGCGTCACGGTCGACCCGGCGGCTTTCCACCGGGTGCGCCGGGCCGGGACCCACTTCCTGCCGGGGATGGCCGAGCTGCTCGACGATCTGGCGGGCCGCGTCGAGCGGGTGACCGCCTCCAACTACCCGGTGTGGATCGAGCAGGTGGCCCGCGACCACCTCACCGGCCGCATCGAGCGGGTGCTCGCTTCCTGCCATCTCGGTGCGCGCAAGCCCGACGAGGTCTTCTACACCCGCCTGCTCGACGCCGTCGGGGCCGAGGCCCACGAGGTGCTGTTCGTCGATGACCGCACCGAGAACGTCGAGGCGGCGCGCGACGTCGGCATCGACGCGCACCACTTCACCGACGCCGGTGCGTTGCGTCGGTGGCTGGCCGGGCGCGGGGTGGGCTGAGCGGGGTCGGCTCAGCGCGGCGGCTCAGCCGGGGGCGGCAGAGCGGCGGTGACCCACGCGGGAAGCTCGTCGGCGCTGATGCCGGCGGCCGCTGTCGGGCGCAGCTCGCCGGTCGCGACCCACCACAGCACGACCAGGTCCCCCCACCGCGGCGGGAGCTGCTCGGCCCAGGCCCGGGCGGCCAGGCCCTCCTCGTGGTGCCCGTCGCACCAGCCGTCGTCGCCGAGCTCGAGTGCGCAGCGGCGGCACAGTGCCTCGTGGCCGGCCGGCCCGCAGGTCGGCAGCAGGCGGGGGGCCTGCTCACAGCGCGCACAGCTCCCCGCGTCCACGGCCTGCGGGCCGTGCTCGGGGTGGGTGAGCCACGGGGCGATCTCGAGCAGGTCGGCGCGCAGCTGCCGGCGCTGATCGGGGGTCATGGCGGGGGCTCCTCGGCCCGGGCTGGCGAGGTCGGGGCGGTGACAGCATCGGACCCCGGTCGCGGACGACCGGGGTCCGATGCGGATCAGGGGCGTCAGCCGATCTTGATGACCCGGGTGCCGCCGGCGAACTCGTCGTGCCAGCCCTGCCGGGTGGCGGTGTTGTTGTTGATCGTGACCATGATGTAGATGGCTGCGGCCAACTGCAGCAGGCCA